>CANQFS010000010.1 GCA_947599825.1 uncultured Clostridia bacterium | reverse complement strand
TGTTTTTAGATAATCCTAACGAAAGTGAGGTATCAAAAATAATGAATGAGAACGAAGAAATAAAAGAAGCAATGAGTAAATTAGAAAAAATAAGTAAAGATAAAGAATTAAAGAGAGTGGCAGAATTAAGAGAAAAAGCAATAAGAGATGAAAAAAATGGTCTAAGGCATGCAAGAGAAGATGGCTTGAAGGAAGGTCTAGAAAAACGGAATAGAGCAACGGAATTGAACAGCGGAATTTGCAAAGAGAAAACAGAAATCGCAAAAAAATTGAAAAATTCCGGTTTATTAACAGATAAACTAATAGAAATTTTAGAATTAACAGATGAAGAATTAAAGAAAATTTAATATATGAATTTTTGCGTAACATTTTACATTAAAGATTTAATTATTTTTTATAATAAATAATTTTTTTGGCAGGTAATTTTTACCTGTCTTTTTATAAATCAAAGTAATATATTTTTTCTCCATTGTCTAATTTTTCAAGGAATTTAGCATTCATTTTTTCATAATAGTTTTCTAGAGTTGTTTTTAAATATATTCTTTTTATTTTTCTTTTTTTTGCTTCTTTTAAAATTGCATCATTTAATATTTTTGAATAATGATTTCCTCTATATTCTTCTTTTACATACATTGTAGCATACCATGGAAATAAGTTTTCTCTTTCTTTACAATCTTGTTCAAAAATTGATATAAATCCTACTAATTTATCATCATTTAATAAAATTAATTTACAATAAAAAGGATTATTAAAATTATTTTTTATTTTTTGAATTTTATTTTGTACTTTTTCTTCAAAATTTACTTTTTCTCCCCATTCTTTTTGGGTTAATCTTGCTACTTCTTCTATGTACTCTTGTCTATCTTTCAAATTTTGTATTTTTATCACTATTATTTCTCCCTAATATTTTATTGCATTTACAATTTCTAAAATACTTTCTTGTGGAGTAGATGCTCCTGCCATAACTCCTATTTTTTTGTATTTTTTTATTTCTTCTAAATTTAATTCTTGTACTGTTTCAATGCAAATCCCATTTTTACAATTTTTCTTGGCTATTTCATATAATTTTTTCGTATTTGAACTATTTTTTCCACCAATAATAATCATATACTCTACTTGTTTTGATATTTTTTCAGTTTCTTCTTGTCTTAATTCAGTTGCTTTACAAATTGTGTTTTTTATTACTAGTTCAATGTTTTCTGCGACTTTATTTTTTATTATTTCTTCAATATTATGAAATTTTTCTATACTATAAGTTGTTTGTGAAATGACTAATAATTTTTTATTATTTGACTGTTCAAACTTTTCTAATGCTTTAGAAACTTCGTCTTCTGTTTCTATTATATTTGAATTTTTTCCACAATAACTTATTGTCCCAATGTTTTCTGGGTGTTCTTTGCTTCCACATAAAAATATATAATACCCATTTTTACTATATTCTTCTGCTATTTCATGAATTTTTAAAACATTTGGGCAAGTATAATCTTTTATCTCTATATTATTATTTTCCGCTTCTTTATATATTTCTTTTTTTACTCCATGTGCTCTTATTATTGTTTTACCTTTGGCTAAATTGATATCTTCAATAAAGTTAATTCCTTCTTTTTCTAACATTTCAATTACTTGTTTGTTATGTACTATTTCTCCTAAACAATAAATTGGTTCTTTTGCTTTTTCTATTTCGCTTTTTGCTCCTTCTACTGCCCTTTTTACTCCATAGCAAAAGCCTGCTGTTTTTCCTACTATAATTTCCATATTACTTTCTCCTCTTTCTTTTTTTACTCCCTGTCATCGTTTATTTTATGCACTGGAAATATTTTATTTTTTAAAACTTCTTTTATTACTTTTGGCATCAAGGGATATTGCTCTATTTTTTCTATTTCTAGCCACTCATATTGTAAAAAGTCTTTGCCCTCTATATTTTTAATAGTGTCTTGTAATAATTTATCCTCTTTTTTTATAAATTCTGCTTTATGCACAAACTCAATTTCATGATATTTTTTACCCTTCATTTCAAAGAAGTTTTCTATTGTACTAATGTATCCTACTAATTCTACTTGTTTTCCCATTTCTTCTAGTATTTCTCTTTTTATCGTATTTTCTGAATTTTCCCCTATTTCTACTCTTCCTCCTGGCAAAGCATAATGGTCTGAGTTTATATTTCTGTGTACTAATATTTTTCCATTATGTATAATGACCGCTGCTGCTCTTACATTTAATATATAATCTTCTACATTTATTGTAATATCCATTTTTTCTCCTTTCCTATCTTTGTTAATGATATCATATTTTTATACCAAAATAAATATATTTTTAGTTTTTATTTACTCATATTTTATACTTTTTGCTATTTTTCTAGTTTTTTGACAATTTTTGTTGATTTTTGAATTATTTATTTATATAATGTTTGTAGTCTTAGTTTATGCTAAGTATAAAATTATTTTTTATGTTATTTTGATATAAACGTTCTTTGGAAAGGAATGATTTTATGAGAAAAGGAATGCAAGACGTTCAATCTAATGGTTATAAGATTATTGCTGTAGATGATGAAATGGGAATTGTAGATTCTCTTTCTATCTTTTTAAGACGTTCTGGCTATGATTTTACTGGTGTAACAGATCCTATGGAAGCAATTGAGCGTGTAAAAAATGAGCATTTTGATATGATGATTCTAGACTTTATTATGACTCCTGTTCATGGAGATGAAGTTGTAGAAGAAATTCGAAAATTTGACAAAGATTTATATATTTTGTTACTAACTGGTCACAAGGATTTGGCTCCACCTTTAGATACTATTCGTAGACTTGATATTCAAGGTTACTGTGAGAAAAGTGATAAGTTTGACCAATTATTATTACTTATTGAATCTGGTATTAAATCTATTCACCAAATGAATGAAATTAAACGTATTAATGGTGAGTTATCAGATACTTATGAACAGCTAGAAAAAGCTTACTTAGAGAGTGTTGAGGTGCTACGTTATACGGTAGAGGCAAAAGATCCTTATACTAGAGGTCATTCTGATAGAGTTTCTGAATTTTCTGTTTTAATTGGTGAAAAATTAGGTTTATCTGAAGAGGATTTAAAGGTGCTTCGTATTGGCGGTTTATTCCATGATATTGGAAAAATTGGAATTCCAGATGCAATTCTTTTAAAAGAAGCTAAACTTACTGATGATGAATATTCTCAAATTAAAAATCATCCAACTATTGGCGCACATATTTTGCAAAATGCAACTATTTTTAAAGATATGCTTCCTATTGTAAAGCATCATCATGAGAAATTTGACGGAACTGGTTACCCTGGAAGATTAAAAGGAGAGGAAATTCCTCTTATGGCTCGTATTGCTGCTGTTGCAGATACTTTTGATGCTATGACTTCAAAAAGGTCTTATCGTGATCCTTTATCTTTAGATATTGTAAAGGCAGAAATTGAGAAATTCTCTGGCACACAATTTGATCCAAATATCGCAAAAGTATTTCTAGATATTCTAAATAATGAATATGATAAGATAAGAGAAATACAAGAAAAATACATTTAATTTTCTTGTTAATATAAAAGGGGGTTTTATTTATGGTTTTATCTGACATAAGAAGACAGGCAAGAGAAGCCTTAAGTGGTAAATGGAAAAAAGGAGTTTTAATTACTTTAGTTTATTTTGCATTTGATCTTGTTCTTGGTTATATTAGCAGTTTAGTTCAAGATGTAGCCGTTTTAGATTTTTTAGTTGACGTTGCTACCTTAATTATTTCTATTCCTATTGCTTATGGGGTAATTATTTCTTTTATGAAGTTAAAAAGAGGCGAAGAAGTAAAATGTTATGATTTCTTTTCTTTAGGCTTTTCTAACTTTGCTCGTAGTTGGAAGTTAGCAGGAAATATGTTACTAAAATTATGGCTTCCTATTTTACTTTACGTTCTTGCTATGCTTGTACTTGCATTTGCAATTTCTTTTTCAGCAGCTACTGCTATTTTATCTGATGTTTCTACTGCAACTGTTTTTGTTAGTATAATAGGAATTATATTAGCAATTGCTGCTTTTGTTTACTTTTTTGTTTCTACGCTATCTTATACTCTTACTTATATGATTGCTTATGATAACGAAACTATGGAAGCAAAAGATGTTGTAGAAGAAAGTAAAAAGTTAATGACTGGAAATAGAGCAAATTATGTGTTATTACAACTTTCATTTATTGGTTGGGCTATTTTAACTGTCTTTACCTTATACATTGGTGTTTTATGGCTTATTCCTTATATGCAAGTTGCTATGATTTGCTTCTATGATGTATTAAAAGAAAATAAAACAGAAGAATAATTTTGTAATAAAAATATCAAAACAAAAATGGTTTCATTAAAATTTGAAACCATTTTTTTCTTATTATTTATTGGTTTATCTACAATTTGTAAATTTTACCCTCGTCCCTAAAATTTAATTTTCTTATGTTTATAATTTCATGCTTAATTTTACTTTTTGTCTTTCTTGGTCAATAGCAATTACTTTTACTTTTACAATGTCACCTACTGATACTACGTCTGATGGTTTTTTTACAAATTTTTCACTCATTTCAGAAATATGTACTAAGCCGTCATATTTTACACCAACATCTACAAAAGCCCCAAAGTCAATGACGTTACGTACTGTTCCAGTTAGAATTTGTCCTTCTCTTAAGTCTTCAAATTTTAGTACATCACTTCTTAATACTGGTTTTGGCATTTCTTCTCTTGGATCTCTTCCTGGTTTTGATAATTCTTCTATAATATCTTTTAGTGTCATTTCTCCTACTTGTAATTCTTTTGCTACTTTTGGAATAGATACGGCTTGAAGTTTTGCTCTTATTTCTAATAAAGAGTCTTTGTTTAGTAAATCTTTTGGTTCAAATCCAATTGATTTTAATAATTTTTCTGCTACTTCGTAACTTTCTGGGTGAACAGAAGTGATTTCTAGTGGATTTTTTCCATCAAATATACGCATAAAGCCTGCACATTGCTCATAGGCTACTTTTCCTAGTTTTGGTACTTTTAAAAGTTCTTTTCTTTCTTTTAATTTTCCGTTCTCATCACGATATTTTACGATATTGTTTGCAATCGTTTTGTTTATTCCGGAAACGTAAGATAGTAAAGACGGTGTTGCGGTGTTTACATCAACCCCTACTTTATTTACAGCATCTTCTACGACTCCTGTTAGACTATCTCCTAATTTCTTTTGGTCGACATCGTGTTGATATTGCCCTACTCCTATTGCTTTTGGCTCTATTTTTACCAATTCTGCTAATGGATCTTGTAATCTTCTTGCAATAGAAATGGCACCTCTTAAAGAAACGTTGATGTCTGGATATTCTTCTGTTGCAAGTTTAGATGCAGAATAAACGGAAGCTCCCGCTTCTGATACAATTGCATAATGTACTTCTTTTTGGTATTTTTCTTTTACTTCTTTTATAACATCTGCTACAAATAATTCTGATTCTCTAGATGCTGTTCCGTTGCCAATTGCAAACATATCAACATTGTATTTGGTAATTAGGTTGATTAGTGTTTTCTTTGCTCCTTCTACATCATTTTGTGGTTCTGTTGGATAAATTGTAGTTGTATCTAATAGTTTTCCTGTTTCATCAATTACGGCTATTTTACAACCAGTTCTATAGGCTGGGTCAAATCCAATTACTGTTAAGCCTTTTAGAGGTGCTCCCAATAATAATTGTTTTGCATTTTGTCCAAATACTTTAATGGCTTGTTCTTCTGCTTTTTCGGTTAAATCGGAACGAATTTCTCTTTCAATTGATGGTTCTATTAGCCTTTTCCAACTATCTAAAATGGTTTCTTTTAAATATGAAGTAAATTGATTTTCGCCTTGCAAAATATCTTTTTCTATTGTGTTTAGTATTTGCTCTTCTGGCTTTTCCATTTTTACTTTTAAGAATTCTTCTTTTTCTCCACGGTTAATGGCTAGAATTCTATGGCTTGGAAGACGATTTACTTTTTCGCTAAATTCATAATACATTTCATAGTTTGATTTTTCTTCTGGCTTTGCTGCGCTTGTTTCAATAATTCCCTCTCGATATGTAAGTCTTTTTATTTGCTTGCGGTACTTTGCATTATCTGAAATGTTTTCGGCAATAATATCTAGCGCCCCTGCTATTGCTTCTTCTTGCGTATTTACTTCTTTTTCTTGGTTAATGTAGGCTTTTGCAAGTTCTTCAATTGATGTTTTTTCTTTTTGCATATAGATAATATCTGCCAAAGGCTCTAATCCTTTTTCTTTGGCAATTGTTGCTCTTGTTCTTTTCTTTTGCTTATAAGGTCTATAAATATCTTCTACTTCAGCTAAGGTTTTGGCTGTTTCTAACGCAATTACAATTTCATCTGTTAATTTGCCTTGCCCATCTATAGAATTTACTACTTCTTGTTTTCTTGCTTCTAAATTTCTTAAATAAGTAAGTCTTTCCCCTAAAGTTCTTAAAATTTCATCTGAAAGCCCACCGGTTACTTCTTTACGATAACGTGCAATAAATGGTATGGTATTGCCATCATCAATTAGTTTAATGGTTGCTTCTACTTGATTTTCCTTTACTTGTAATTCTTCTGCAATTATTTTTGTAATATTCAATTTTTTTGCCTCCCGAACAGTAGGGACGCCCCTTTTTGTTCCATTTTGGAACGCTGGGGACACCCCTTTATTTATTTTTCTTCACTTAATATTTTTACTATTTTGCTTCTGCTAATTCCTATTTGCCTTGCAAGTTCTGATTTTGTTGGCTTTATTTTTAGCGAATTATATAATTTTCTAATTAACCTTTTATCTTCTTGCAGTTCTTCTTTCGTTATTTCCTCTTTTTCTATAAAAAATAAAATTTGTTGCTCCAATTGTTCTCTATCAATTGTTTCATCTTCTATATCTTGAAATAAATCTTCATTATATTCTATTTGTAAGAATTCTTTTAAATAGTGATATTGTGAGTTAAAAATTTCTTTGATGAGTTCTTCTGTAATAAATCCTGTTTTGTGAATATAATCGTTGTAAGAAGAATATGGATAATGTTCTTCTTTACTTACAATTCCTGCTTTTACAGGATTCATATGAACATATTTGATGCATTTTGTTAAATAATCTTGGTTATATAGTTCTTTGCTTTTGAATCTATCTCGATATACATATCCTACTCTATTTTCGTGCTTGTTATAATGCATGGCATAAGTAGTATTTAGTCTTTCCATAAATTTTGTTAGTTCCTGCATTTCTTCTGCATATAGAATAAGATGTGCATGATTATTCATAATGCAATAGGCTATTATTTTTACATCTTGTTTTTGTAGAAATATTTTCATTAACTCAATATATTTTTCTTTGTATTCTTTCTTATAAAATATTTCTTCTTTTTTGATTCCTTGAACCATTACATGAAAAAATCCATTTTCTAAATATTTACGCGCTATTCTAGGCATAATTAACTTTCCTTTCTTTTTTAATTTATGCCCCCTAAAAAATTATTTTAGCCCCTATTTATATAAATTTCATTTTCTTTTGTTTTTTAATTGAAGGGGTGTCCCCACCGTTCCATTTTGGAACAAAAAGGGGCGTCCCTCCTGTTCTATTCTATTCCTAAATATTCGTTATAAGTTACTTCTCTATCTACTAGTTTGTCTAGTTTAATGTCGATGATTCTATTGGCTACTGTTTGTGTTAATTGATGGTCGTGTGATGTGAATATGATGTTTCCTTTGAATTTTTTCATTCCTTCATTTAGTGCTGTGATGCTTTCCATGTCTAAGTGGTTTGTTGGCTCGTCGAATATTAAGAAATTGGCTCCTGATAGCATCATTTTGGATAGTACGCATCTTACTTTTTCTCCTCCTGATAGCACTTTTACGTATTTTAGTGCTTCTTCGCCTGAGAATAACATTCTTCCTAAGAAACTTCTTACGTAGGTTTCGTCTGGATCTTTTGAATATTGTCTTAGCCAGTCAGTAATGGTCATGTCTTCTTCGAATAAATAGTTGTTGTCCTTAGGGAAATAGGTACTTGTGATGGTTGTTCCCCATTCTATTTCTCCTTCATCTGGCTCTAGTTCTCCTGCTATGATTTGGAATAAGACTGTTTTTGCATTTTCGTTGTCTGCTAAAAATGCTATTTTGTCTCCTTCTTTTACTACGAAAGAGATGTTATCTAATATTTTTTCACCATTGATTGTTTTGGAAATATTTTTTACTTTTAGAATTTCTTTTCCTGGCTCTCTATCTGGCTTGAAGTCTATATATGGATATCTTCTGTTAGATGGTTTTATTTCGTCTAGTTCTATTTTTTCTAATGATTTTTTTCTTGATGTTGCTTGTTTTGATTTTGATGCGTTGGCGCTAAATCTAGCAATGAAGGCTTGTAATTCTTTGATTTTTTCTTCTTTCTTTTTGTTTGCTTCTTTCATTTGTTTTGCTAGAAGTTGGCTTGATTCATACCAAAAGTCGTAGTTTCCTGGATATACTTTTATTTGGCCAAAGTCTACGTCTGCTATATGGGTACATACTTTATTTAAGAAGTATCTATCGTGAGATACTACGATGACTGTGTTTTCAAAGTTGATTAAAAATTCTTCTAACCATGCAATGCTTTTTAAGTCTAAGTCGTTGGTAGGCTCGTCTAATAGTAAGATGTCTGGATTTCCAAATAGGGCTTGTGCTAGTAATACTTTTACTTTTTCTTTTGCCTCTAACTGACTCATTAATTTATAATGTTTTTCTGTTTCTATTCCTAAATCGTTTAGAATTACCGCGGCATCGGATTCGGCATTCCAGCCATCTAATTCGGCAAATCTTTCTTCTAATTTGGCTGCTTTCATTCCATCTTCTTCGCTAAAGTCTGGCTTCATATAAATGGCATCTTTTTCTTTCATTATGTTATATAGTTCTTGGTTTCCCATAATTACCGTGTCCATAACAGTATATTCTTCAAATGCAAAGTGGTCTTGTTTTAATACAGATAGTCTTTCTGTTTTTTCCATAGTTACTTCGCCTTTGCTTGGTTCTAATTCTCCTGATAATACTTTTAAAAATGTTGATTTTCCGGCTCCATTTGCTCCAATAATGCCATAGCAACATCCTTTATTGAATTTGATATTGACATCTTCAAATAGTGTTCTTTTTCCGAAGCGAATTGTTACGCCTATTGCATTTAACATATTTTTTCTTCCTTTCTTAAGTTCAAATTAGTTTGAAGAATTTTTTCAAACTTTTTCTCCTTATTTTTGTCTTTGCCATTATATATGATTTTTGCTTTTTTTTCAAGGGGCTTAGATGATTTTGGTAATTTACTTGATTCTATTATGTAAATGTGGTATAATATTTTTGTAACTATAAATTAGTTTTGTAGAAAGAGAGGTACTTCTATGTTTACAACAGAGCATTTTGAAGGTCGGATGCGTTATGAAACGGATAAGGTTGCTTGTATTGATGTTTATATTCAACCTAAGTTCGACGATAAGCGTCCTTTTGCATTTCAGGTTTATATTGCCTTAGATACTCGGAAATGGGGTGGAACTTATGGCCCAGTTACTTTAACAAATCGTTTTCCATGGGTTTTTCTTACAGATTTTGAAGTTTGTGCAGAGATTGAGCAAGGTGTATCGGAATTTTTGCAAATGCGTCAGGATTTGGGTTTATAACGTAAATTGCAAAAGAAGGTAATAAGTTAAATAACTTACTACCTTCTTTTTTGTGTGTAATTTTTTGCATATTTATATTATGATAGATGATAAATATGCGTTTTTATTCTTATGAATTTTGGTCAAATATTAGTTTTATTCCCCATAGTCCAGAAATTCCTACTAAAATATAGATAATTCTAGAGATAATAGAGAATCCACCAAAAATGGTTTCTACTAAATTGAAATTAAAAATTCCAATTAGTCCCCAGTTAAGAGCACCAATAATAATTAATACTAATGCTATGGTATCTATTATTTTCATATTTTTCCTCTCCTTTTTTGTAATTTTAGTCTTATTATATGCTGTTTTTTCCTTTTTATACAAAAAATTTGATTTATCCTTTTATTGAAAAAATTTTAAAAAAAAGAAAGGTGTGTCCCCAGCGTTCCAAAATAGAACAAAAAAGGGTGTCTCTACCGTTCTATTTTGGAACAAAAAGGGGCGTCCCTCCTGTTCTTAGTCTAACATATCTTTTTTCTTTAGCCATATCATTGCTATTATTCCTAAAATTACTGAAAATGCTACTACTGCATAAAAGGCAAATGGGCTATTTGAAAATTGCATTGGTACTTGCACGTTCATTCCCCAGTAGCTTGCTATCATTGTTGGTATTGCAAGTATAATGGTTATTGATGTTAAAAATTTCATTACTCCATTTAAGTTGTTGGAAATTATAGATGCATAAGCGTCCATTGTTCCATTTAGAATGTCGCTATATATTTTTGCCATTTCGATTGCTTGCTTATTTTCAATGATGGAATCTTCTAAGATGTCTTCGTCTTCATCATATAGTTTTATTATTTTTCCTCTTAGTGTTTTTTCCATAACTACTTCGTTTGATTTTAAAGAGGTGGTAAAGTACACCAAACTTTTTTCTAAACTTAGCATTTTTAATAGTTCTTTATTTTTTAATGAGTTTTTTAGTACATTTTCTGCAATTTCGGTTTCTTTGTTTATTTTCTTTAAGAATTTTAAATATAATTCTGCATTTTTATAAAATATTTGCAATATCATTCTACTTTTTTTGTAAGTAATGGTGTTTGTTTTTACTTTTTCTAGCTCTGATACAACTTTATTTTGTTTTAAACTTACTGTAATAAAATAATCATCTCTTACTACTATCATTCCAAGTGGCATGGTAGAGTATACTTGCTCGTTGTTTTCTTTTTCAATTATTGGAACATCTACTATAAATAATATGGTATTGTCGTCTTCTTCCATGTCAATTCTGGCTTTTTCTTCATAGTCTAAAGAATAACGAATAAAATCCTCTTGTATGTTTAATTTTTCACATACTTGTTTTATTTCTTCTTCTGTCGGGGCAACCATGTTAATCCAATTTCCTTTTTTATATTCTTCTGTTTCTTCGATTTTGTTGGTTTCTAAATTAGTTTGATACATTTTTACCATTTTTTTCACCCCTTTTTCTTTTTTATTATTATATCTATTTTTTCTTATTTATTCAACAATATGTAAAAGATTTTAGCGTTACTTTTGTTTTATAATAATTTTTATTAAAAAAAATAATTCCTGCATATGTTAAGTTTGGTAAATATTCTTCTAAATTTTTTCTATAGAAGGTTCATATTAAGTTGCAAGCGTGTATTTTTCTCCTACAAGTAGCACTTCCTTACTATATTAAAAAGACTTTATTCTTTTTTATAAAATAAAGTCTTTTTGGATTTTTTTATTTAATTGATGTCCCAACCACCATTGACACTAATAATTTGCCCTGTTGTATAATTGTCTTCTATTAACCATTTTACGCATTTGGCAATAGATAAAGTGTCTCCTATTTTTCCAAGTGGAATTTCTTGTTTTATTTCTTCTAATTCTTCTTTTGATAAATATTTATTCATGTCGGTATCTATAATTCCTGGTGCTATACTGTTTACTCTTATATTTGAAGGGCCTAATTCTTTTGCTAAAGATTTTGTCATTGCATCTACTCCTGCTTTCGCTACACTGTAGTGTACTTCACATGAGGCTCCTATCATTCCCCATATAGATGAAATATTTATAATACACCCCTCTTTTTCATATATCATGTATTTTACAGTTTCTTGAGTTGTATAAAAAACTGAGTTTAAGTTTGTGTTTAGCATAGTGTTCCAGTCTTCTTCTGTAATGTCTGTAAATAGTTTTGTTTGTGAAATTCCTGCATTGTTAATTAGTACATCTATTTTTCCAAATTTTTTTATAGCGAATTCTATTAATTTTTTTACTTCTTCTCTTTTTGAAACATCTGCTTGAAATATTTCTACGCATTTTCCTAGTTTTGTGAATTCTTCTTGCATTTTTTTTGCTATTTCTTCTGATTTATTATAATTTAATACTATTTGATAGTCTTCTTTTGCAAGCAAACTTACAATTGCTGCTCCAATTCCTCTAGAGCCTCCTGTTACTATAACTGTTTTTGGCATTTTTTCTCCTTCCATTATGTCTCTTTGTGAACATTTTTTAAGAGACATTATATTTTTTTCTTGATTTTCTTCCTTTATTTAAATTAGCGCCTTTATATGTACTTTTTAGTGAGTGACAGTTTGGACACAGTAAAAACAAAAAACCAAGCAAGTTTTATAACAAGCCTGGTTTTAAGTATGGAGCCACTTGCCCGAATCGAACGGGCGACCTACTGATTCATACTACTATAATTTTCATTACCACAAATGTGTTTGTAGTCTGGACTTTCTCTTTACCATAGCTGTTCGCTTTAGGTACACCGTATAAAGTCTCTACACTTAGGAATTTCTTCCTTAGCTCGGGATTAACCTATATTTATAATACTTAGTCTTCCCCGAATTAGCGGTGTCCACTTTATTCGTTTCCAAATAAAGGTGCAAAATAGTTCAAAATAGAAATTTCTTTCTATCTATTCCACAAGTCAGTTGCTCTACCATCTGAGCTAAAGTGGCATATAAGGTTGGTGACCCCTACGGGAATCGAACCCATGTCTCCGCCGTGAAAGGGCGATGTCTTAACCGCTTGACCAAGGGGCCTTATATATAATTTTGCCAAGGATTTAAGTTGCCTTAAACCCTTGGTATTGGTGAGCCATCGCGGATTCGAACCGCGGACAACTTGATTAAAAGTCAAGTGCTCTACCACCTGAGCTAATGACCCAAGTAAAGTCGCACAACTGCGACTGTTTATTAGTTTACTATATTTTTATCGTTTTGTCAATGAATTTTTGAAAATTTTGTTATATTTTTGTAAATTTTTTGTTTCTTTTATAAAAATGATAGTATAACTTCTTTATTTTTCCCTATTTGTTTAATTGTTCTACTAGTTCTTCTACATCAATTCCATGCACACTACATGCTTCTTCTAGTGTTTCTTCTTGTGAAGCTGGGCAACCTAAGCAATGCATTCCTGCTTGTAATAAAATTTCTGCTTTTTCTGGTGCAACTTCTAAAATTTCACCTATTTTTGTATTTTTATTAAAGTTCATTATATAACCTCCTATCCTTTATTTTTTGTATAACCTTTTATGATTCTTTTTTATATGTCGTATTTTGTTGTAATTTAAGAACCTTTGTCATTTTACCACATTTTTCAAAAAAAGTATAGACAATTTTAAAAAATTATTGTATTATGTCACCTGTAAGGAGTGTGATGCTTATTGTAAACTTAACAAATGCATTTTTTATATTATTTATTATTCATTTTTTTATTACTTTTTATTCCATTTATACTTTTTTTGAAGTATATGCTTTTCAAAATTTACAAGGGTTTAAATTAACGCAAAAGCAAAAGGATTGGAAAAAAACATGAATTTTATAAAACGTATTTTATTTTCTGTTTTTTTTACATTTATTGTTTTTTATTTTTATTGGTGTATTTTTAAACCAATTTATTTGGCAGATACAGTTATTTTTCCTTATGCTATTAATCCTTTCAATATTTGTGAAGAGCAACCTACATTATGGAATTTAATAAAAACTTCTTCTATTATTTTTTCTCTTTTTTCTGAGTTTGCAATATTTTTGTCGCTTTCTCAAAAAATATTTCATAAAAGAGAAAAATTACAAAAAGAGGAATCTTGTTCCATTTCTGCAAATACTCTTTCTTTATTGATTGGTACTAACTTTCATAATGATTTGGTCCGCATTCCAGAAAGAAGTTTATATCAAAATATTCTAATTACTGGAACTATTGGAACGGGAAAAACTTCATCTGCTATGTACCCTTTCACTAGACAACTTATGGAATATAAAAGTGATAACTCAAAAGAAAAACTAGGCATGCTTATTTTAGATGTCAAAGGAAATTATTATTTGCAAGTTCAAAAATATGCTACTTTGTACAAAAGAAAAGAAGATCTACTTATTTTAGATCTAAGTGGTAATATCAAATATAACCCTCTACATAAACCCAATTTAAAGCCTTCTGTTTTAGCTAATCGCTTGAAAACTATTTTATTATTATTTTCTCCTAATAATACAGAATCTTTTTGGCTTGATAAAGTAGAACAGATTTTAAGTGAATGTATTAAATTATGTAGGCTGTATAATAATGGTTACGTTACTTTTGAAGAATTACACAATTTGGTGGTAGTTCCCAATTATTATGAAGAAAAAATAAAAAACTTAAGAAATTTATTTTTACAAAATTATTTTTCTGAAGAAGATGTTTATCATTTATTATCAGCTTTGAATTTTTTTGAAAAAGAATATTCTATTTTAGATGAAAGAACAAAGTCAATTTTAAAATCTGAAGTAACTCGAATTACTAATTTATTTTTATCAGACTATCAGGTTAAAAAAGTATTTTGTCCTTTTGAAAGTGAAATCAATTTTTCTGGTTTTCATGATGTATTAGAAGAAGGCAAAATTGTTGTTCTTAATTTGAATATTTCTGAATATAAGAATTTAGCAAAAATGATTGCCGCTTATTTAAAATTGGATTTTCAAACAGAGGTATTAAATCGTCTGGCTAATACTTCAAATTTAGAAGATAAGAGAAGTGTTTGTTTTATTAGTGATGAGTATCATGAATATGTTACTTTATCTGATGCATCTTTTTTTAGTCAAAGTAGAGAAGCAAAATGTATTAATATTGTTGCTACACAAAGTTATACTTCTTTATTAAATACACTAAATAATCAGTCTTCTGTTAAAGTTATTGTTCAAAATTTAGTTAATAAACTTTGGTTTCGTAGTGATGATATTTTTACAATTGAAGATGCTCAAAAGCAAATTGGAAAAGAAGAAAAAGAAAAGTTTTCAAAAACGATTTCTGAAAATGCAAAAGAGACAAATTTTAATTATTTGTATCATAAGTTTCACTCTAAAAATTCAAATCTTTCTGAATCGTTTAATTCTTATTTCCAAACAGATTATATTTTTGACACTAATTTTTTTACACAAAATTTAGAAACATTTTCTTGTTTATCTTTTCTATCAGATGGTAATAAAATATTGCCACCACAAAAATTAAATTTAATTCCTTTTTTTAAGGATATTAATTTTTATGATAATTAATACTTTTTTATTTATTGTGCATTTTATACTTTTTAATTTTTTTATTGATTTACATTTTATTATTTATTATACTTTTTATATTTTTTAGGAGGTTTTTTTATGAAGAAAAAATATTTTATTTTTTTATTTTTTACTATTTATTTTATTTTTATTTTTTCTACTTCTTGCTTTGCTGCATGGGGAGAACCAGAACTTGTAACAAAATTAAATAAAGCTTTTGAATCAATTCAAGAGTGGCTTGTAAAACTTGCTACTCCTGCTGCTGCAGTTGCTGTGGCTACTGGTGCTTTTATGCGAAAATTTAGTTTTGGAGATGAAGAAAAAATTAGAACAGGAAAAAAATTAATTAATGGTAGTTTATTTTCTTATGGATTTATTTTGGCAATTAATTTGATTTTATCTGCCATAAAATCTTTAATTGCATAAATGTATTTTATTATAATTTTTTAATTTTTAGATTTTTATTTTAAATTTTTGTTTTTGCTTTTTTATTTTTAAATTTTTATTTTTAAATTTTTATTTTAAATTTTTGTTTTAAATTTTTATTTTAAATTTTTATTTTTGGATTTTTGTTTTTGATTTTTTTATTTTTAAATTTTTATTTTTGGATTTTGATTTTTGATTTTTATTTTAAATTTTTATTTTTGGATTTTTGTTTTTGATTTTTTTATTTTTAAATTTTTTATTTTTGGATTTTGATTTTTGATTTTTATTTTAAATTTTTATTTTTTGATTTTTGTTTTTGATTTTTTTATTTTTAAATTTTTTATTTTTGGATTTTGTTTTTGATTTTTTTATTTTTTAAATTTTATTTTTAAATTTTTGTTTTTGATTTTTTTATTTTTAAATTTTTTATTTTTGGATTTTGATTTTTGATTTTTATTTAAAATTTTTATTTTTAGATTTTTATTTTTGAATTTTATTTTAAATTTTTATTTTTAGATTTTTATTTTTGAATTTTTATTTTTTAATTTTTATTTTGAATTTTATTTTTTACTTTGGCTTTTATATATTTTTTTGCTACAAATTTTGTCTTGTTGCAGGTATACAATTTTATGCTTATGTAACTCTATTTTTGAAATTTGTATGGCAAAAATATTATGTTGCTTTGTGATTTATTTTATAAAACAAACTTTCTTTTACTTGTTTGGCTTTTTGACTATATTGATTTTTTTTAGGTTTTTTGGTTTTACTTAATGCATTTGTTGACTAAACTTTTTATACCTTATGTATACTAAAATATCTATTGTTTAAAATTGTCGCTTTTACTTTAATCCGTTAGGATTTGCTTTATAGAAAGGAGCTTTTTTTGGAAACTTATCAATCTAATATTACACAAACTATTATTGATACTATCAATTCAATCTTTAATAATTTGTTCTCTTCTATTGATAATAATCTATATTCTATTTTAGATAGATTATTGTTTGTAGATGAGAATATGTTAACCGAATCTTTCTTAGAAAACTTATTAGGAGATTCTTTTTCTAAAAGTTTATTAGTTATTGCTAATTCACTTTTAATTGGTTTTTCACTTTATTATTGTTTTAAATTATTATTTTCTCATTTTTCATATTTAGAAATTGAAAAACCAACTCAATTTATTTTTAAATTATTAATTTTTGGAATTTGTATTAATAGTTCTTATTTTATTTGTGAAAAAATATTATCAATAAATTATTTAATTTCATCTTCTATTTGTGAAGTTGGAAAAAATATTTTTAATATGGATATTTCTTTTTCTAATTTATTATTAGAATTAAATTCTATTATTCATATTGAAGAATCTTCTTTTAATATTTTTTCAGTAGATGGTTTAATGAAAAGTTTTATTTCTTTAGGATTATTTAATTTAATTTTTTCTTATTCACTACGTTATATTTTATTAAAGGTTTTTATTTTAATTACACCTTTTGCTTTTTTAACTTTAATTAATCATTCTACTTCTTGGTTTTTTAAAACATGGATTAGAACTTTATTTGGACTTTTATTATTACAATCTTTTGTTAGTATTATATTGCTTGTTATTTTTTCTTTGCAATTTAATAGCCAAGATTTATTATCTAAATTTTTATATATTGGAGGTATTTATGCACTATCTAAAGCAAACTCTTATGTTAGAGAATTAATTGGTGGAATTTCTACTGATGTTTCTACTAATTTTAATGGTTTTTCACACAAAATGAAATTATTAAATTAGTTTTTTATTTTTAATATTTTATTATTTTAATATTTATTATTTTATTATTTATTATTTTATTATTTATTATTTTATTATTTATTATTTTTTTATTTACTATTTTTATTATTTTATTATTTTTATTTTTTATTATTTTTATTTTTTTATTGTTTTATTATTTTACTATTTTATATTTATTTTTACTAATTTTTTTATTATTTTTATACGTTTTTTTTAGAAATATTTTATACATATATTTAAATAAAATAAGAAAGGATATAATTTTATGAAATTTATTTTTCCTCAAAATTATCGTTTTCAAACTAAACTTTTTGGTTTTATTGATTATCAGACTGCTATTTTAAATTTTGTTTGGTGGTTTATTATTTTTATTATTACAAAAATATTTATGCTAGATTTATTTACAAAAATAATTATTTTTATTATTACTTGTTTTCCTGTTTTACTCATTTCTTTATTTGGATTTCAACAAGAAAATATTTTATACGTTTTTCGCTATTTATTTTTATTTTGGAAAAGTCATAAAATTTATTTATATAAAAAGGATTAATAAAAATAACTATTTCTTCCTATTATATTTATAATATTAACACTGTTAAATTGTAACAGAATTCCAATAATTTCCGCAAAATTCAACTTGTATTTTTATATTTTGCGTGATATAATTTTAGCAACCTATTTAGAGAAAGGAGATTTTTATATGAAATTAGAACAAAATGATGTACCTATGTTATTTTCTAATACAGAACTACCAGATATATTTTTTACTGAATATTTATCTCAAACCAATGGTAATTATATTAAAGTATATTTATATATGATTTTCCTATCTAAATATGGAAAAGATATTAAAATTAACGATTTATCAAAAAAATTAGAATTAGATTTTAAAATTATTCAAGATGCTGTTAAGTATTGGGAAGATCTTGGTGTTATTACTAAAAAAAATACTGGATATATTATTAATAATCTTCAAGAAATTGAACTTCACAAATTATATAAGCCAAAAGTTTCTTTATCTGCCGAAACATTAAAACAAACTGCTCAAAATCAATATCGTGCAAAAGCTATTGAAAACATTAATAATGAATTTTTTCAAGGAATCATGTCTCCTTCTTGGTATAGTGATATTGATTTATGGTTTAAAAAATATGGATTTGATGAGCAAGTTATGATTGCTCTATTCCGTTACTGTTTCAATCGTTCTGCACTTCATAGAAACTATATTCAAGCGGTAGCAGATGCTTGGCATAAAAATCATATTCAAACTTTTGATGATTTAGATCGTTATTATGAGAAGCAAGAAAAATTAAATACTTTGTATAAGTCAATTTGCAAGAAACTTGGTTATACAAGGCAACTTACTCAATATGAACAAGCTTATGTGGAAAAATGGTCAGTTGATTATAATTTTTCTTTTGATGTTATTGAAATTGCTTTAAAGAAAACTACTTCAAAAACAAATCCTAATTTTGATTATTTAGATAAATTATTAACTGACTGGCACGATAGAGGATTTAAAACACCAACTGAAATACAAAGTTTCTTATTACAATTAAAGCAAAAGAAAAAGGATATTAAAGAATTAGAAAAAAAATCTGGCTATCAAAATTATGATCAAAGAAAATATGATAATTTAGATAGTCTTTATGCAAATTTTAATTTATAAGGAGTTTTTATGAATTCTTCTAATTTAAAAAAATTATTACTAGAGTATGATAAAAAAAGAATGCGAGCAATTTATGATGCAGAACAACGAAAAAATAGTCTTTATGGAGTTCACCCTGAATTGCAAAAAATTGATGATGAAATTAGTAAAGAGGCTATTTCTGTTTCTAAACAAATGCTTATCCACAAGGATACTTCTTTATTAAATGAATTAAATAAAAAAATAAATGATTTAAAAAATAAAAAGCAAAAAATTCTTTCTTCTCTTGGAAAAGATGAATCTTTTTTAAAGCCTCATTATGAGTGTGAAGATTGTAATGATACAGGCTATATTACAAATTTAAATGAAACTGTTATGTGTCATTGTTTGAAACAAAAATTATTTAATTTAGAATATAATAATTCAAATTTATCTAATTTAGATAAAGAGAATTTTGAACATTTTTCGTTTGATTTATATTCTAATGAAGTAAATGAAGAGAAGTATCATTCAAAAATTTCTCCTAGAAAAAATATGGAATTTATTTATAATCTTGCCCGCACTTTTATTGATGAATTTGATGATACTGATAAAAAGAATCTTTTATTTGCTGGAAATACAGGTCTTGGTAAATCCTTTTTATCTAGTTGTATTGCAAGTGAATTATTAAAAAAAGGAAAGACTGTTCTTTACCAAACAGCTCCTGTTATGCTAGATACAATTATGGATTATCGTTTTGGAAAAGAAAATTCTTCAAGAGATATTTATGATTCTTTATTAAATGTAGATTTATTGATTATTGATGATTTGGGAACTGAATGTATTAATAGCATGAAGTTTTCTGAATTATTTAATATTATAAATTCTCGTTTATTAAATAGTAAAAAAGCTACAAAGACTATTATTTCTACTAATTTAAGTTTGGATAATTTATTTGCTACTTATGATGAAAGAATTGTATCTCGTTTAGTTGGGCATTATCATATTTGTCATTTTTTTGGAGACGATATAAGGTTTTCAAAGAAAAACTAAGAAATCTAATTCACTATGAATTAGATTTCTTCTAGTTTTATATTGTGATTTTATGTAAAATATGGTATAATATATTTATATTATATCTTATTTTAATAAAAGGAGGATGTTTTCATGAATATTGTTTTATCAGTAGTTCTTTTTATTATTGTACTAAGTATGGCTATTGCTCTTTTTGCAAGGTCTGCTAGTTATGTGTATACTTCCGTTTTTTTATTACGCCGGGATGCAGGTAGAGATATAAAAGATATATTGTATGGCATTTTGTCTATAATATATTCTATATTATTTTTTGCTGGTAGCATACTTATGGCAATAGCTTCATTTCACTTAGTTATTTTATAATTGAAAAAAAGGTAGAATTCATAATTGATTTCTACCTTTTTCTTTTTATTCTTCTTGTATTTCTTCTTCTGGGTTTATTAATTCTATACTTACTACTTTTCCACCGTCGTTTGTTCTCATTAAGGTAACTCCTTGTGTTGATCTTCCAAGTACACTAATTTCATCTACTTTTAGTCTAATAATAGTTCCAGTGTCTGTAATTAACATTACATCTTCTATTCCTGTTGCAATACGAATTCCTACAATGTTTCCGGTTTTTGGTGTTACTTTATAAGTGATAACTCCTCTTCCGCCTCTATTTTGCACACGATATTCTTCTAATTCTGTTCTTTTTCCGAATCCGTTCTCTGTAATAGCAAGTAAGGTTGCATTTGAATTTGCAATAATTGGTTCCATTCCAATTACTTGGTCATCTTCATCTAAACGCATTCCTATTACACCTTGTGCTGTTCTTCCTACAGGACGTACGTCTTTTTCTTCAAAGGTAATGCTCATTCCTTTTTTGGTTACTAATACAACATTATCTTCTCCGTCGGTAAGCCTTACATCTATTAGTTCGTCATCATCTTTTAATGTAATTGCTAATAAACCTGTTTTTCTACTAGAATCGTACTCTGAAAGTGATGTTTTCTTAATTAGTCCGTTTTTTGTGCCCATTAATAAGTATTTTCCTTCAGCAAAGTTTTGAATTGGAATAACAGCTGATATTTTTTCTCCATTATCTAATTGTAGTAAGTTGACAATAGCAGTTCCTTTTGCTGTTCTTCCTGCTTCTGGAATTTCATATCCTCTTAAATGATATAGTTTTCCTTTATTACTAAAGAATAAGATTGTATCATGTGTTGATGCTGTAAAGATTTGTTTTACAAAGTCATCTTCTTTAGTTGTCATTCCTGTAATACCTTTTCCACCTCTTCTTTGGCTCTTATAAGTATCAATTGGCATTCTTTTAATATAACCAAAGTGAGTTAATGTAACAGCGCATTGTTCTTCTTTTATTAAATCTTCAATTTCAAATTCGCCTTCTGCTGCTGCAATTTTGGTTTTTCTTTCATCTCCGTATTTATCACGAATTTCAATTAACTCTTTTTTAATAATGTCAAATACTAATTTTTCGCTATTTAAAACATCTTTTAAGTATGCTATTAGTTCCATTAATTGTTTATATTCTTCATCTATTTTTTCACGTTGCAAGCCTGATAATGTTTTTAATCTCATGTCTAATATAGATTGTGCTTGAATATCAGAAAGTCCAAAACGTTCCATTAATCTTTCTTTTGCATCATCATAAGAATTACGAATAATGTTGATTACTTCATCGATATTATCAAGTGCAATTTTTAATCCTTCTAAGATGTGTGCTCTTGCTAATGCTTTGTCTAAGTCAAATTGAGTTCTACGCAAAATAACATCTTTTCTATGTTCAATATAATATTGTAAACATTGTTTTAATGTTAATATTTTTGGTTCTCCATTAACTAGAGCAAGCATAATAATTCCAAAAGTAATTTGCATTTGTGTGAATTTATATAGTAAGTTTAATACTACTTGCGCATTAGCATCTCTTTTTAATTCAATTACTACTCTTACTTTATGCTCACGGTCAGATTCATCTCTTAGTTCGGATATTCCTTCTATTCTTTTTTCACGAACAAAGCCTGCTATTGTTTCTATTAATTTGGCTTTATTTACTTGGTATGGCAAAGAGTTAACAATGATTCTTTGTCTATTTCCGCTCATTTCTTCTATTTCTGCTTCTGCTCTTAATGTTATTTTTCCTCTACCTGTAGTATAGGCTTCTTTTATTCCTTCTCTTCCTAAAATGATTCCTTCTGTTGGGAAGTCTGGTCCTTTTATAACAGACATTAAGTCTTCATCACTTACTTCGTCTTCATCAATCATTTTTATGATTCCATTGATGACTTCTGTTAAATTGTGTGGTGGAATGTTAGTTGCCATTCCTACTGCAATTCCAGAAGAACCATTTACAAGTAATGCTGGTATCCTAGCTGGTAATACAGTTGGCTCTTGCAAACGGTCATCAAAGTTTGGCATAAAGTTTACTGTATTTTTTTCTATGTCTTCTAGCATTGTTTCTGATATTTTTGACATTCTTGCTTCTGTGTAACGGTAAGCAGCGGCTCCATCACCATCAATAGAACCAAAGTTTCCATGTCCATCAATTAGTGGATATCTTAGAGAGAATTCTTGCGCCATTCTTACCATTGCATCATAAACAGAACTATCTCCGTGTGGGTGATATCTACCAAGCACGTCTCCAACGGTGGTTGCAGATTTTCTATATGGCTTGTCCGATGTTAATCCATCTTGATACATTGTATATAAAATTCTTCTATGTACTGGCTTTAAACCATCTCGAACATCTGGAAGAGCACGTGATACAATAACACTCATAGCATAATCTATATATGCTGTTCTCATTTCTTGCTCAATGTCTCTGTCTATGATTTTACCATCTTTGTCTTCATTTTCTTCCATTTTTTCTTATCATTCCTTCCTTAAGGCACAAATTAGTTTAGAAGTGAATTGTTATTTTCAATTATTTTTAAACCTTTTTACCTCTTTCTTTTTGCTTCTTCCTTTGTATTATACTTTAAACTTAAAAATTATGCAAGAAAAAATGCTAAAAAAACTTAGGGAAATTTGAGTTTTTTAGCATTTTTTATATCTTATTTTTTCTTTTTATTATTCTTTTATGATTATTCCATTTTGCCATATTTCTTCACAAGATAAATCAATATTTTCATTCCAAATAATTCCATATCCTCCTTGGTCTACTTTTACTTTAAAAAATAATTCTTTATCTTTCAAATCTTCAAATACTTTCCATTTAGAAATGATTTTTTTTATATCATATTGCTTTTTTACTTGATTTTCAAATTCTACTTCTATGATTAAATCTTCTTTTGGTAAAACATCTTTTATCTTGTGAAACATAGATTTTTCCCCCTATTCTATTGGCTTTATCTTCTTAAATTTTTGTGTGTTCCATATTTCTAAAATTTCTTTTTTATTAAGTTCTATCCACTCTCTTACTATTTTTAAGGCTTTATTTGGTAAATTTCCTTCTATTTCTTCTAATGTATTAATATTAATAATAGATACATATTTATTATAGAAAGCATGAATATGAGGTGGATTATGTTCATTTTGTATAAAATACATTTTTATAGTTATTCCATAAAACTTCGATATAACTGGCATTTTTTTCTCCTTTATAATATCATGTATATTTTTATAATTCAAGTAAATTTACACTATTTTTAAATACTCATTTTTTATATTAATAACTCTGCTAATTTCTTTTGTTCTTCTGTTAAATTAAAGTCTTTGCCATTATTTTTTATTAAAGTATGTAAATTTTCAATCACTCTTGCTTGCTTTAAAGTTGTTTCCATTGGAATTAATATTTTTAATTTTTCTCTCATTTTGTCATATTCTTTTTGCATTCCATCAAAGTCATGTGCATTATAATATTCCTTCCAATTATTTGAATATTTTTCTAATTTTTCTGCGGCATCTAATTGACTATTAAATTCTTCTTCAATTTTATTGGTAATACTATCTAGTATAACATTTTTTCCTTTTCTTATCGTATTTGCCATTCCATAAGATAGCATTCCTTTTTGCGTTGTTTTACTTAATACAGTATCTACTAAATCTGATACTCCATCAATAATTCCACCATTTTTTACCGCTGTTTGTACTTGAGATATATTTTCAAAATTTCCTGTTACTATTCCTAATGCACTTTTTCCAAAATCTATTGCAGATGATATTACTTTTTTTATT
This sequence comes from uncultured Clostridia bacterium, assembly GCA_947599825.1. Lineage (GTDB taxonomy): Bacteria > Bacillota > Clostridia > TANB77 > CAG-508 > UMGS1663. The sequence goes on along the minus strand of CANQFS010000010.1, from coordinate 14,942 downwards.
CCTTCTGAAAATCCTTCTTCTAATAATGTATCTTTTATTTCTATTATTTGCTCTTCTATACAATCTGGCAGAACTGCTCTTAATCCTATATCTAAACCAAAATTGATTGTTTTTCCTAAACTAGTTTCTATAAAACTGGTTTGGTCTTCTGTTTTTAATAATTCATTATTATTATTTAAATTATTTTCTATTTCATTTGTTAATAAATTCATAAAAATTTTTTCCCTTTCTTTATTTATTTTTATAATATGTTTTATATTTAATTTTTTCTTTGTATATTTATTTATAATTTAATTTATATTTTTTCAAATTTAATTTTCTATCTTATTTATATTTTACTTTTCAAATTTTTGTTTGATTTTTTTGATATAAATTAAATATAAATCTATGGCAAATATTTTGAATTGTTAAATTTATTTTTCTATTTTTTAATTTTATAATTTTGTCTGTAATTTTTTCATATTCTTTTTTTATATTTTTTGTTAATATATCTTCTTCAAAATTTTTATTAATTAAATTATTATATTTTTTATCAAATTTTATTTTTCCTATTATTTTATAATCATCAAAAATGTTCTTTACTATTTTGTCATCGACTGCATTTTCATTATATTTATTTATAATTAAATTAAATTTATTTTTTTCTATATTCCATTCTTCTGTGTATATTTTTAATAAATTGCTTGCTTTTTTTATTTCTGATAAATTTGCTTCTAATAAAAACAATATGGTGTCACTATAGTGTAAAATGTTTTTTGTATAGTCAAAAAAGCATTCACAAGAAGTATCTATTACAATAAAATCATAATATTGTTTTAATTCTTCTAATATAAATTGTATTTTTTCACTACTTATTTTGTATTTACTATCAAATAATAAGTTAATTCCAGATATTAAATCTACTTTTTTATTTATTTTTATAATTAAATCTTTTATGCTAATTTTATTTTGTATTACATCATTTTTTTGTAATTTATTTTTTATTTTTTGTGGATAATTATTTACACCAAGAATTGTATGTAAACTATTATTTAAAATATCAAAATCTAAAATCAATATTTTTTTATTTTTTTCTTTTAGTATATTTGATAAATTTAATGTAATAATACTTTTTCCTACTCCACCTGTTCCGACAACACTAATTATTTTTTTGTCATTTTCTTTATTATTATTTTTTATTAATTTAATTTTATTTTTTTCTTTATTTCCTTTTTCATTTTTTAATTTTTCTTTTTCTAATTTTTCACTTTTTATTTTTTCATCTTCTAATTCTAATAAATTATTTTTTTCATTTTTTGATTCTATAGAAATATTATTTTTTATTAAAATTTCTTTTAAATTTTCTAATTCGATTTTTATTTTTTCATTTTCTTCTTTATCATCATTTTTTATAAAAGAAATTATTTCTTCTATTTCAACTTGATTATTATAATAAATTTTTTTAACACCTTTTAAGTATAAAATATTTTCTATTTCTTCTTTTTTATTTTCTAAAATAACTATTATTTTTATTTTATTATTTTTTTCTTTTATTTTTTCTATTAAATTTTCTATTTTATACTCTCCTAATAATATTTCACTTAGTATCAAATAATCTATTTTATGTTCCTTTTCTAGACTTTCAAAAATACCATCTTGGTATTGTATATCTTTCGTTAAAATTTTTAAATCCTCTTCCTCTTTTAGTTTGTCATTTAGTAAAGGATTGCCTAATGCGGTTATTATTTTTTTCATTTTTTACCTCTTTCTTTTTTTATTTTTTTATTTTATGTTTACACTTTTTCTATTTTTTCATAAGTATCTCTTTTGCTTTTATCCGTTAGTTTTTGGGTTTATTCAATTATTGCTTTTTCTTCTTTTGAACATTCTATTTTTGTTAAAATGTGATTGTCTCCTACAAACATTAAACACTCTCCTCTCTTTAACGATCTTATTTCTATCTTTTCTTTTTCTGACATATTGGTGTACTCACTTAGTAGTTTTATGTTATCCTCTTCTAGTGAAAAAAATGTCTTTAATTCAGAATTGTTTAAGATACTTTTTCCATAATTTCCATTTTCTAAACTAAATAAATCTGATACATCTTGTGTAATTGCTACTCCACTTCCACCATATTTTCGAATTGTTTTAAATATTTTATAAATAAAACTTGCTACTTCTTTATTTGATGTTACTCCAATTAATCTCCATATTTCATCTAAATAAATTGCTTTTTTTATTTTTCTATCTTTTTTTATTTTGTCCCAAAATAATTCGGTAAATAAATACATTCCATATTTTAAATTTTCTTCTCCTAATTCATAAACATCTGCTACAATAAATTTATTATTTAATTCTATATTCGTATAATGATTAAAAAAATTTAATGAACCTTTTACAAATGGAATTAATTTTGTTTTCATCGCTTGTGTTTTATAATCTTTTTCTAATATATTATAAAAGTCTTCTAATATTGGCATATCTTTTGATTCTTTAAATATTGGTTTTATATTTATTTTTTTTGAATCTAATTTGTACAAAGTATTATCATCAAAAGTTATTCCCTTTTCTTTATATACTTCTATTAATTTTTCTTCTAATATTGCTTTTTCTTCTTCATCTATACTTCCAAATATTAAATTGAAAAATCCAATTAATTTGCTTATTTTTGTTGCTAAATATCCTCCTTCTCCTTCTTCTAGACTTTCTTCTCTAATGTCGAAAATATTTATATATGATTGTGAACTTGGCCCTAATTTTAATAGTGTTCCTTCTAAGTTTTCACAAAGTTTGGTATATTCTCTGTCTGGATCTATAATATATTGCTCAATTCCTAATATACGAAAGCGAAGTGCTAATAATTTAATGTAAAAAGATTTGCCTGCTCCACTACTTCCAAAAATACACATATTTGCATTTTTATATTTATTTGTATTATACCTGTCTATAAAAACTAGTGAGTTATTATATATATTTGTTCCTATAAAAATTCCTTCTTCATCAAAAATAGCAGATGATATAAATGGATACGTACATACTAAGCTTGATGTTAATACGTTTCTTTTGGCTACTTCTTTTATTTCTTTTTCATTTTCCATTAGTGGCATACATGCTTTAAATGTTTGCTCTTGCCTAAAATATGCTCTTTTTACTTGCATTCCTCTTGCTTGCAAAATTCCTTCTATTTTATTTACCATATATTCTAATTCTTTTTTATCTTCTGCATATAAATTTAAATATATATATAAGAAATAAATATCTTCATTATTTACTTGAATTTCTTTTCGAATATATTTTGCATCTTGGTATGTGAATGCTGCAATTTCGATATCTTCTCTATTTTCATTTCCTGTTTTTAAATCAACTCCTACATTTCCAATATGATATGTTAAATCTTTTACTATTTTATATGGATTTTGTTTTTCATAAAAAATAGAAATATTCATATTAATATTAGAATCTAAAATTGTTTTTAACAATAAATCATTTTGTTCATGATAATAATTTGTAATTATTAAATTTGAATAAAATAAATTATCAATTTCTATATATTTTGGATTTGATAAATTTATATAACTTGGACTCAAAAAATCTTTTTGTGTAAAAGTTCCTTCTATTTTGTTTTGATTTTTTTCTTTTTGTTTTCCTTTTTCTATTATAAAATTTTTTATTTGCATCTTCCCTCCTTTTTCTTACTTTGTTTTTTTGCCAAAATATTTTCTTTCATATTTCTTTTGCATTTTTTTGCTTTTTTGTCAAATTGTTGTTTTTAACTACTTTGATTTTTTTCTTCGCTTTTTGCTTCTTTTTACCTCCTTTTTTTATAAAATTTATCTCTTGTTTTCCTTCGGATAAAAGCGTTTTTGGCATTTTTACTGTTTTTGTATTTTGTTTTACATAACTCTGTTTTTTTCTTCTACAACAAGTACATTCTTCTATCTAAAAATGATACGAGTAACTCTTTTACTTTTTCTTTTTCGTTTATGTCTTTAACTACATTTCCACATCTAGCCAGACACTCTTTTATTTTAAAGTACCTCTCATTGAGTTCTTGAAAAATGTTTTCTTCCAATTTTTCATTTTCGATTGCTTGTTTTATTATTATATAAAAATTTTTATTTGAAGACTTTTTATTTTGATTTAATTGTTTTATATATTCAATATAACAATTTGCAATTTTTTTTATATTTTCTTTTTCATTCTTTTTTTGTATATTTATATTTGAAATATGTTTTTCTAAATTTTCTTTATTGCTTTGAATTAAAATTTGTAAATTAAAATTACAAGTTTTTAAAAATATTTTATAGGAATTTAAAATTGCTTCTTTTTCTAATTCTGATTTTAAATTAAAATTAATTGGAACTATTTCTATTATTTTTATATAAGAATTATTTTTCAATTTTATTATTCCATTTTCTAAAATATTTTCAAACGGCAACCAATCTTGTACTGTTTTAAATTGTTCTTTTTCCATTTTATTTTTCTCCTTTCTTAAAATTTTTTCTTTTTTATTGCATGTAACTTTTTTTAATATTTTTTCCGGTCTCTAATCTTAGTTTACATATTGTATTTACATTTGTCAAGAAATTTCGTAAGACAAATTTCGACAAAGTGTCTATTTTTCTAGTGTTTTCATACATTATGTCGTTTTATATTTTTGTAAATTTTTTCCATTTTTTTATAATTCACCTTTTTATTATTTTGGAATATTAATAAATGAGGTGAAAAAAATGAATTATAAATATTATGATGATTATGGATTGAAATACATAAATGAACAAGGTTATGGTTTAATTTGTAAAGATTACAAATTAGAATTTCCACCACAACATCAAGATACGCAACCTGGTATGGAATATTTAATGACACCGAGACCTATTTTTAATAATCCATATTACAGAGCTTCCGGAAAATTAATGAATAAAGTGGCTATTATTACTGGTGGAGATTCTGGAATTGGTAGAGCGGTTGCTGTTGGTTTTGTAAAAGAAGGTGCAAGTGTTGTTATTGTTTATTACAATGAACATAAAGATGCAGAAGAAACTAAAGAATTTATTGAAAGACTTGGAGGCTCTTGCATTCTTCTTGCTGGAGATATAAAAGATGTTAATTTTTGTGACAAAATTGTAGATGAAACTATAAAAAAATTTGGTCAAATTGATATTTTAGTAAACAATGCTGGTGTGCAATATCAACAGAAAAGTTTGCTTGATATTACTGATGAACAATTTGATTTAACAATGAAAACGAATATTTACTCTATGTTTTATTTGACTAAAAGGGCTTTAAAACACATGCTTCCTGGAAGTAGTATTATTAATGTTACTTCTATTACTACTTTTAAAGGAGAGCCTGAACTTATTGACTATGTTACAAGTAAGGGAGCAATTGTAGGCTTTACAAGGTCTCTTGCTACTAATTTGGCTTCTAAAAATATTAGAGTTAATGCTGTTTCTCCTCGGTGTTTTTTGGACTCCTCTTCAACCTGCTTGTTGGGAGGCTGAAAAGATACCAACTCTTGGCTCAGATGCACCAATGGGTAGAGCCGGCCACCCTTATGAAATTGCTCCTTTATTTATCTATTTAGCAAGTTCTGATTCTTCTTATGTAACAGGGCAAGTAATGCATATTAATGGTGGTGAATATAAAGGTTAGATTTTTTATTTTATTTTTTACCACAATAAATATTGAAAAAATTGGAATATTATGTTATTAAATATATATAGGTGATATATATGAGGAAAAGTATTACTAAAAGTAAATCTTTTTTTACTTCTTTATTTTTTATATTAATAATTTGCATTGGATCATATTTTAATTACAACCACGAAAATCTTAGAAAAAATATTTTTTATGACATATCCAATATTCCAAATTATACAGGAAACATATATATTGAATTAAATAATAATATTCCAATGTTTAGTGAAGAAGACTTAAATATTAAAGAAGATTATTATTCCGAATTAGAAAATGGTCGAGTACGGAATGGCAATGATAAAAACTAATTGGTCAAAGGCTAATCAAGATGATGAAAAAGATGATTATTCATGGATTACTCCATCTGGATTTGTTCAGAAAGAATATGATGCAAGTATTGTTCCTGCAAAATATTTATATCACAGATGTCATTTAATAGGCTGGAATATTGGTGGAATTGATGTAGATAATAGAAATTTAATGACTGGAACAAGAGATTTTAATATAAAAGGAATGAAAACTTTTGAAGACAAACTTTATAATTATTTGAAAGAAAATAAAAAAAATAATGTATTGTATAGAGTAACTCCATATTTTGACGGATATAATAAATTAGCAAGTCGGAGTAAATATTGAAGCATACTCTGTTGAAGATAATGGAGATTTTCATTTTAATGTATATATATATAATGTTCAAGACGGAATAACAATAGACTATGCAACTGGAGAAAGTAAATTAGCAAATTAAAGGAGAATTAATATGTATCTAAATTTATTTGAAAATAGAGATAAAAATAATGATAATTTTCTAGAAAAATTCATAGATGAGTTAAAAAATGCATTGAATAATTTTTCCAATAAAAATAAAGATAATTTTTCAAAAAATAATACTTTAACTGAATATAATTTATTTGAAAAAAAGAAAATATTTTTAGATAATAACAGTAAGCATGGTAATGATTTAGTATGGGTTTCTGATGAAAATTCAGTATATATATCAGAACATGGTGATGGCGGTCCATATTTTATGTCTGAAGTAAATTTACCACAAAATGTAAAACCACGGTGAAGTATACGAGAAAATTAATGGAATATATGTATATAATAAAGAATTAACAGAAAAAATTAATGAAATTAAAATTTAGTTTATTATTCTTAAAAATGCCAATACTTATAAGTATTGGCATTCTTCTATTGCTTTTAATAAAATTTCTTCTACTTCTTCATAAGTTTCTTCTGCTTTTTCTAGTGGAAGTGATATTCCATCTTCTCCTTTTCCTATTTCTATTGTAAATGCTGGCTTTTTAAAATTTTCTATAAACCAATCTTTATAGCCTGCAAAAGAAGAATAATAATCTGGCTCTGTTAATAAATATCCACTTATTTTTTCTAATTTTTTTCCTATTTGATATGCTTTTTCTATTTTGTGATTTAAATAACTCCAATAAATTTCTTGTCCTTGAGAGTGAAGTGATATGGTCATATCAAAATCAAATACTTGTGTAAATTCTATCATATTTTTGGTTTCTATTTCTGAAACAGCATTTGGCCCTGCATAATCTCGTGGTCCTGGTTTTGTAATTCCTTTTTTTCTTTTATTTTTTACTGCTTGTTCCCACCCTGCTGGATAATTTAAATTTAAATCCACACCTCTAATATTTGCTTTCCAACTTTCTAATTTATTTTCATATTCTTGCCAAATTTCTTTGTATAAATTTTGAGAAATAATTTTTTTATTTTTTAAACATAAATTTACTCCATCTGGATTTACCATTGGAACAAAAAATATACTTACTTTATTCCATAATTCTTTTACATCATATCCTTTATACATTTCTTTGTTTTTATATAAATTTAAATATTTTTCAATAAACATCATTGTTACTAAACTTGTTATCCACTCGTTTGCATGATGTGCACTATTTATAAATATTTTTTTATTTCCTTCACCTAGTTTAATAAAAAGTATTTTTTCTCCTAAAGTACTTTTTCCAATATTATTTATTTTAAAAAAAGGAAATTCATAATTTAAAAATAGTAAATCATTTTTTAAAATATCATAAGTATAATTTTGATTTGTTTTTATAATTTTTTTATTCAAAATTTTTCTCCTTATTTTTATTTTCATTAAAAAAATGAATTATTACATTTTATTTTTTTATAATTTTTTTTATTACTTTTTATAACAAATTTATTTTATAAAAATTTTTATTTATTTCATATTTTATTTTTTTACTTTTCTTTTTTTATTTTTTTTTTAATATTTCTTATTTTAATTATTTTTTATTTTTATTATTTTTTTATTTTTATTATTTTTTTATTCTTATTATTTTTATTATTTTTTTATTATTTTTTTTATTATTTTTTTTATTATTTTTTTTTATTTTTTTTATTATTTTTTTTTATTTTATTATTATTTTTGAATAATTATTTTATTTTTACAAATAATAAAAGCATAAGGTTAATATTAGCCTAACGAAGAGTCATACGAGGTTTTTATAAAAAAGCTTTTTATGGTTCGAGCAAAGATATAGTATAGCTTAAGTAAAACTTAGGTTATTCTATGTCGGCGATGAAGAATATATTATTTGTTTGCAAGCTATATTTTTACATTATATTTTTTTCTTAAATTATATTTTGTATTTTATATATGGTTAAATAATAAATAATATATTTGAGTTAAGATTATATTTATATATAATCGTGGTCGTTATTAGTCCTACACGGACGAATATGGTTATGATGTGTGTATTTATAGTCGAGCAGGTGATTATTATTTTTGGCTCATTGCTTATTTATACAGCAATGTATATTAGGTGAAAAAGTTAGGAATTATAGTTTGAGCTGAAAGTTAATATTAGCTTTATACGTAAATGAACGTAATAGATTTAATTCTATTACGTTCATTTAATTTTTATTTTTTTTATTACACATCTAAGTTTTTAACATATTTTGCATTTTGCTCAATAAATTCTCTTCTTGGTTCAATGTCGTCACCCATTAAAATTGTAAATATTTCATCTGCTTTAATAGCATCTTCCATAGTTACTTTTACTAAAATACGATTAGCTGGGTCCATTGTTGTTTCCCATAATTGTTCTGGGTTCATTTCTCCTAAACCTTTATATCTTTGAAGACCTAATTGATCTCTTTCAATTCCTTTTTCTGCTAATTCTTTATATGCTCTATCTAAGTCTTCGTCTGTATAGCAATAAATATCTTGCATTCCTTTTTTAGATAATTTATATAGTGGTGGTTGTGCCAAATATACATTTCCATTTTCAATTAAAGGTCTCATATAACGGAAGAAGAAAGTTAATAATAGTGTTCTAATATGAGCACCATCGACATCGGCATCTGCCATAATAATAACTTTTCCATAACGAATTTTTGAAATATCAAAATCAGAACCAATTCCAGCTCCTACTGCTAAAATAACAGGATTCAATTTATCATTTCCGTATATTTTATCTGCTCTTGCTTTTTCTACATTAAGCATTTTCCCCCAAAGTGGAAGAATGGCTTGAAATCTTCTATCTCTTCCCTGCTTTGCACTTCCTCCTGCAGAATCTCCCTCGACAATATATACTTCACATTCATCTGGATTTTTACTACTGCAATCAGCTAATTTTCCAGGTAAAGTAGTTGTTTCTAAGGCATTTTTTCTTCTTACTAATTCTCTTGCTTTTCTTGCTGCTTCTCTTGCACGAGCTGCACTAATACATTTTTCCAAAATTGCTTTTGCAACTGATGGATTTTCTTCTAAAAAGCTGCCTAAAGCTTCATTTACCATACTTTGAACAATACCAGTTACATTACTATTTCCTAATTTTGTTTTGGTTTGTCCTTCAAATTGAGGCTCTTTTACTTTAACTGAAACAACTGCTGTAATACCTTCTCTTATATCTTCCCCTTGTAAATTAGCATCTTTATCTTTTAGTAGATTATGAGATTTTGCATAATCATTAAAAGTTTTTGTTAGTGCTCTTTTAAATCCTTCTAAGTGAGTTCCACCCTCTATTGTATTAATATTATTTACGAAAGTATAAATATTTTCTGTATAAGAAGTAGTATATTGCATTGCAATTTCAACTGGTACTTCTCCATCTTTTTCAATATAAATAGGATTTTGGTGTAATTTTTCTTTATTTTTATTTAAAAATTCAACAAAAGAAATTAGTCCACCTTCAAAATGAAATTCTGCTTTTTTAGGTGTTTCTTCTCTTAAATCTTCAATACTTATTTTTAGTCCTTTTGTTAAAAATGCCATTTCACGAAATCTATTTTCTAATACTTCATATTCATAATTTGTTGTCTCAAAAATAGTATCATCTGCTAAGAATCTTACTTTTGTTCCTGTTTTTTTAGAATCTCCTATTCTTGTTAATGGTTCTACTGTCTTTCCTCTTTCAAATTTCATTTCATAAATTCCGCCATCTCTTTGAATAGTTACCTCTGTCCATTGTGATAAGGCATTTACAACAGATGCACCAACTCCGTGAAGACCTCCAGATACTTTATATCCACTATCTCCACCAAATTTTCCACCTGCATGAAGAACAGTATATACGGTTTCTGCTGCTGATATTTTTGTTTTTGGGTGAATATCAACTGGAATTCCTCTACCATCATCTTCTACACATACAATATTTCCAGGTTCTAATGTTACATGAATGTGTGTGCAATATCCTGCTAATGCTTCATCTACACAGTTATCTACAATTTCATATACTAAATGATGCAAACCTCTTACAGAAACACTACCTATATACATACCAGGTCTTTTTCTAACTGCTTCTAACCCTTCTAATACTTGAATTTGCTCTGCCCCATACTCATGTTCAAATTTTTCCATTTTTTTAACCTTCCTTTTTATTTTTATATTATTTCTTTTTGCATTCTTTTTACTAATGTTGTTGATGAAATATTAGAAAAATATGCTTCTATCTTCTCTTGTTTTTTTACTAAAATAAGAGATTTTTCATTACCACTTTTATTATTTATTATATTATTTTCTATTTTTAATTCTTTTAAAATGTCTTCTATTTTTTTATTTTCTAGTAAATTTTCTAAATCTAAAATAGAAATAATATTTTTTTCTTCAATAATATAATCTTTTCCTATGTGGACGTACATGTTGAAATTTCTCCTTTTTTTACTTGAAATATTTTCATATCCTTTTGTAAATTTTCTATTTTATCAGTACAAGTAATAATAACTTGTGTATTTTCTATATATTCTAAAAAATTTTTTCTTCTTTTTTCATCTAACTCTGACATAAAATCATCTAATAAAAGAATTGGATACTCCCCTATTTCATCGTAAATAACTTGCATTTCTGCTATTTTTAAAGATAATACAACTGTCCTATTTTGTCCTTGCGAACCATAGACATTTACTAGTTCATCATTTATATATATATAAAAATCATCTCTATGGATACCTTTTGTTGTAAAACCTTTTATAATATCTAAATTTTTTCTTTCTTTTAATAATTTTAAATATTCTTCTTTATTAGAACAATTTGATTCATATTCTATTTTTAAAATTTCTTTTTCTTCTGTAATTTTACTATGAATAAAATTTATTTTATTTTTTATTTTTTCCATAAATTCATAGCGATATGAATAAATTTTTTCACCATATTCTGCTAATTTTTCGTTCCATATTTCTAGCATTTCTTGTGATTCATTTTCTAATTTTATTTGTTTTAAATAATTATTTCTCTGTTCTAATGTTTTATTATATAAATTTAAATAATGAAGATAATTTGGTCTTAATTGGCTAATCATAATATCTAGAAATCTTCTTCTATTTGATGGTCCTTCTTTTAAAATTTGAATATCATCTGGTGTAAAAATAACAATATTTAAATTTCCTAATAATTCACTTAATTTTTTTATTTTTATTCCATTTATAAAAATATTTTTTTTATCATTTAAATCTACTTTAATAGAACCTTCTCTATCACTTTTTTTATATTCTAAATAAACAGAAGATATTTCTTTATTAAATTTTATCAATTCTTTTTCTTTGCTTGTCCTGAAAGATTTTCCAATACTACATAGAAAAATAGCTTCTATAATATTTGTTTTTCCTTGTGCATTATCTCCAAAAAAGACGTTGATACTAGGACTTAAATTAATTTCTTGTTCTTCATAATTTCTAAAATTTAATAAATTTATATTTTTTATATACATTTTAAAATTTAATCCTCTTTTAATCGAATTGGTAAAATCATATAAATATAATCTCCATCATCTACTGGTCTTATAATACATGGTGAAATACTACTTCCAAAATCTATATTTATTTCTTCATCATCTATTGCTCTTAAAGCATCTAAGAAATATTTTGGATTAAATCCTGCTTCTAAGTTTTGACCTTCTGTTGCTACATATATTTCTTCTTTTGCATCTCCTGTTTGGTTTGTGCAAGAAATAGTTACTTTTCCTATTTCTACTGAAACTTTAACTGGATATTTCTTTTCTTTTTCTATAGTAGATGCAGAAATTAAGCTAATTCTTTCAAAACAATTTTGAATATTATTTTTATTTACTGTAACTCTTGTTTCCCAATTTTCTGGAATAACACTAGAATAATTTAAAAATTCACCATCTAATAATCTAGTAACTAACTTACAATTTTCCATTTCAAATAACGCTTGATTTTTAGCTACTCCTATTTTTATTGGATCAAAAGAATCTAATATAATTTTGTTTACTTCATTTAAAGTTCTTCCTGGAATAACTGCAGTAAAATCATTGCTACTATTTTGAAGAAACTTAGATTTCCATGCTAAACGGAATCCATCAACTGCTACTACATTTAATTTATTATTCTTTATTTCGAATAAGCACCCCGTAAAAATAGGTCTATTTTCTTCTGTACTTACTGCAAATATTGTTTTACGTATCATATCTTTTAATGTATTTTGATCTATTTCAATAGAATTTTCTACATTTATTTGTGGAAGTTCTGGAAATTCTTCTGGATTCATAGTTGCAAGTTTATATAAAGAACCTTCACATTCAATAACTAATAAATTATTCTCGTTTATATAAATATGTATATCAGTATCTGGTAATTTCCTAATAATTTCACTAAACATAGTAGCATTTACTACTGTTGCTCCTTGTTCTTTAATGTCTGCATCAATAACATATTCTATTCCTATTTCCAAATCATAGGTTGTTAATTTTACTTCTTTATCATTAGTTTGAATTAAAATTCCTTCCAAAATAGGCATTGTTGTTTTAGAAGCAACAGCTTTTGTTACGGAATTAATAGCTTTAAGGATTTTATCCTTTTCGCAAACAAGGTTCATTGTCATCAAACTCCTTTATAATATTATAAATAATTTTAGTAATAGTAATAATAGGTATTGTGGATTCTGTGGAAAACTCTGTGAATTATTTATTTCCGTTAGGTTTTAGATGTTTATAAAATAGTGGATAATTTATAAAGTTATAAACATGTAAAAAATTTTAATGTGAAAAATTTAATTATAAACAATTTATATACAGAGAATTCACACTAAGTTGTGGAAAGTGTATTGCGCCCTTCCGTAAGAAGAGAAGGAATAATATTTTCCAAACAACTATTTTTCAAACAACCTTTTTTACTAAATTTTTCTTTTGCTTTCTATTTCTATTATTGTTTTGATAGAAGAAGGTTTTTCACACTTTCCACAATCATTTTTGTGTTTTTATTTTCTTTCATTTCTTTTTCTATTTTATTGCAAGCATGCATTACAGTAGAATGATCCCTATTTCCAAAATCTTTTCCTATTTGAGGTAAGGAAAGTTGAGGAACTGTTCTGCATAAATACATAGCAATTTGTCTTGGAAATACAACATCGTTTGACCTTTTATTTCCTGCAATGTCTTTAACATCTATATTGAAATATTTTGCAACAGTTTCTTGTATATATTGAGAAGAAATTACTTTATCATTAGATGAAACAATTTCATTTATAGCCCATTCTGCCATTTCCATAGTAATAGGGCTATTCATTAAAGAAGCTCTAGCAATCAATTTCTTTAAAGCACCTTCTAATTCCCTAATATTAGTATCTATACGTTCAGCAATATTTGATAAAATATTATCTTCTATAATAACATTTTCTAATTGTGCTTTTTTTCTTAAAATGGCTAAACGAGTTTCATAATCTGCACTAGAAATATCTGCAATTAAGCCCCATTCAAATCTTGATTTTAATCTATCTTCTAATAAGTTAATATCTTTAGGTGGTCTATCACTTGAAATGATAACTTGTTTTCCATTTTCATGAAGTGTGTTAAAAGTATGGAAAAATTCTTCTTGAACTCTTTCTTTTCCAGCAATAAATTGAATATCATCTATTAGAAGAACATCAATATTTCGATATTTTGAACGAAATTGCTCATTTTTATTATCTTTTATAGCATTTATTAATTGATTTGTGAAAACTTCAGAAGTTACATATAAAATATTTGCATTTTTATTATTTTTCAATATTTCATTTTCAATTGCATGCATTAAATGAGTTTTACCTAAACCAGAATCTCCATAAATAAATAAAGGGTTATAAGATGTTCCAGGAGCTTCTGCAACAGCAAGTGCTGCAGCATGGGCAAAACGATTATTATTTCCTACAACAAAATTATCAAAAGTATATTTTTGATTGAAAATATTATTTGTTTGATGAGAAGATGAATTTTCTATAAAAGTTTGTCCTTCTTCTATATTTTTTGCTAATTCTTCTTTTGAAAGGATAGTAACACTACATTGATAATTTGTTAAATAATTAAAAGTATTGACTATTAAGTTATGATAACGCGCTTCTACAGTATCTCTATTAATTGTAGAAGAGCTTAATAGTACTACATTTCCATTTTCTAAACTTTGAATTTCTAAATCATTAATCCAAGTTTCATAAGAAATTGGCGTAGTTTCCTCCTTTAAAAGTGCTTTTGCTTTTGTAAGAAGTTCTTCTAAATTTTTTTCTGGCATTTTCCTTAAACTCCTTCTTTCCCTATTGTTTATTTATCATATCAAAAATAAGTGAAAATAGTCAATACAAATAAAAAAAATAATTAAATTTAAATGAAACTATTGACATAAGAAATAATTTAGGATACAATTATAAGGCTTATTAAAAGTGAAAAATCCGTTTACGGTTTAAATAAATACAGGAGGTGCCATAAAATGAAAAGAACATTCCAACCAAAAAAGAGACAAGAACAAAAAGAACATGGTTTTATGAAAAGAATGAAAACTAG
>CANQFS010000009.1 GCA_947599825.1 uncultured Clostridia bacterium | reverse complement strand
AGTGAATTAGAAAAAATAAGTAAAGATAAAGAATTAAAAAGAGTAGCAGAGTTAAGAGAAAAAGCAATAAGAGATGAAAAAAACGGTCTAAGGCACGCAAGAGAAGATGGCTTGAAGGAAGGTCTAGAAAAACGGAATAAAAGAAACAGAAATAAAAATAGCAAAGAAGTTAAAACAAGAAAATATGCCAATAGAAAAAATAATAGAAATAACAGGCTTGAACAAAGAAATGATAGAAAAACTATAACTTATATAAAATAATAACTAGAAAAGAAAAAATTATGAATATATATAAATAAAAAATCTATAAACTAGGTTATATAAGAAAAATATAAATAAAAATAAAAGAAACAGGGTGTAAAACCTTGTTTTTTTATGGCGAAATATGGTATAGTAAAGAAAAAGAAAAATTGCCTACCAAAATAAAAATATAATTCAAAATAAGATTATGCATTTAAAGGCACATTAATAAAGTAGGCAAGAAGGGATTGATATATAAAAATGAGAAGAACTAGAGCAAGAAGATATAACGGTGGAAAAAAGTTAAATATAAAAAAAGTAATTGCAGTAATTATGGCATTTTTAGTCATTATTATGTTTTTTATAGGAATTAAAGAATTACTAAAAGGAGATTCTAACCTTAATGATAAGGCATTTTCCTTAGCATATTATGCAGTTTACGAAGGTGGTAAATGGGGTGTAATTGATACAAAAGGAAACACAGTAGTACAACCAACCTATGACGAAATGATAATTATTCCAGACAATACAAAACCAATTTTCATTTGCACGCAAAATGTCAATTATGAAGAAGGAACATATACATCAAAAGCAATCAACGAAAAAAATAACACAATATTTGGAGAATATGATAAAGTAGAAGTTATTTACAATCATGACAAAAACAATAATTTGTGGTATGAAAGCAATGTATTAAAAGTACAAAAAGACGGAAAATACGGACTTATTAACTTAGATGGAAAAGAACTTATAAGTTGCACGCAAGATTCAATTGAGCCAATAATAGGAACTAAATCTGTATTTGTTACTACATCAAATGGCAAAAAGGGTCTAGTAGATAGTATAGGAAAAGTAATTATAGAAAATCAATATGAGGAAATTACATCTCTTACAGAAAAATATGAAGATGGCTTTATTGTTAAAAATGACCAAGGAAAATATGGTGTAATTAATTACGATACAACCACAGCATTAGAGCCAAAATATGATGCTATTAGCAATGTTTATGGAAATGGCATGTATGTAGTAAAAGAAGCAGAAATAGTAAAGGTAGTAAATGCTAATGGCGAAGCCTTTCTAGAAAACAAATTTAATGAAGTAAAAGAAATAAACGTAGATAACTTCATTATAAAAACCAATGGAAAATATGGTGTAATTAATAAGGCAGGCGAAGAAAAAATACCAGCAGAATATGAAAACTTAACATATGCATTTTCAAACTATTACATTGCGCAAAAAGAAGGCAAATATGGAATCATTACAATAAATAAAGAAGAAGCACTTCCATTTGAATATAGTAATATTACATATTTATCTAATATAGGAGTATTTCAAGTAGAAAAAAGTGACAGCATAGAATCACAACTATTAGACAAAGACTTTAATGTAAAAGTAACAGGTTTAATAACAGAAATAAACCAAGACAAAAACTATATTCGAGTAAGAGAAAATGGAGAATATAAATATTATAACTTCAAATTAGAACAAAAAGAAAACACAGAAATACTAGCAACAAACACAATATTCTTAAGTAAAAAAGACGGAAAATATGGCTATGTAAATGAAAAAGGTGTTGTAGTTGTAGACTATATTTATGAAGATGCAACAGAACAAAACAAATACGGCTATGTAGCAGTTAAAAAAGACGGAAAATGGGGAAGCTTAGATGCCAAGGGAAAAGTTGTATGTGAATGTAACTATACATTAGAAAATGTATTAGTAGTAGATTTTATTAGCAAATGGCATTTAGCAGGAGACATCAATGCAAATTATTATACAAAATAAAGAAAAGGGCTATAAACTAGCCCTATTTCCAATAATAAATTATGGAAAAATGCCCAAATGCGTTTTTAGGAGGAAAAAATGGAACGAAAGATAAAATACCAATATTCCTATTTTATTTACCCTTATGTAATAGACGAAAAAAAATATAATCAATATTTATTAAAATTACTAACAGATAAGCATTGCACATTAAAAATATGGGAAAAAGAAAAAGATTTAAATATTTATACATATTTTTTACCAAGTGTAAGAAACTATCTATTTTCATCTTTTCTTTATAGTAAGGAGCAAAGAACGCAATTAGAAAAATTAGATAATAGTATGAAATCTGCTTTACTTTCAAAATATCCTTGTACTATGTTTGAATATACATTAGGAAAAGAAGTACAAGGAAAAGTTGGAGAAAAAAATGGTATATTTTTTGATATTCCCAAAATGGAAATAGTATGCTTTAAAACAGGAATATGTTTTTTAATATTTAAAACAATTATTGAAAATGAAAGTGACTTTGAAGATGTATTAAATTTCAATTATAAATTTCGAGAT
The DNA here is from genome assembly GCA_947599825.1 of uncultured Clostridia bacterium. GTDB lineage: Bacteria > Bacillota > Clostridia > TANB77 > CAG-508 > UMGS1663. The sequence goes on along the minus strand of CANQFS010000009.1, from coordinate 38,321 downwards.
ATATATTCAGAAAGCAATTCGTTAAACTATGAAAACATTCGAATTCAAACCAATAATTTAAAAGATATAAAAGAACTAACAAATATTATAAAAAGCATAACAACTCCAAGTAAAGATGCAAAAGAAATGAATTTAGAAGAAGAAAGATTTCTTACATATTCTTATGTATGTTTAGAACAAGAAAATTGGAATAAAGAAGAAGATTTTAATAATTTACAAGATGAATTTATGAAATTTAGCAATATTTTGCCAAGCAATCATCAAGTAAATTATACTGAAGAAATATATAAAAAACAAATATTAGAACCACTAAAATATGTAAAATTAGGCTTTACAAAGCAAGGAACAACGCTACTTACTTCAAGCATTAATACTGAAAATTATACGAAATTACCTTTTGCATATGAACAGGAATATTTATACACATATTTATTATTATTATATAAGAAAATTTACCTAAAAAAGATGAACTTAGAAATAAAAAAAGGCAAAACTTTAAGAAAAGCAAGAGAAGAATTGCTAAATTTTATGAAAAATATAGGAATGCAAGAAATTACCCAAAACGAGCAAGGAAGCATGCTTTGCAATAAGTGGGAAGAAACCTTAGAATTAAAAGAATTGTTTGAAAAAATAAAAGAACAATATGATATAGCATATAAAGATTTAAATATTGAAAAAACACAAAAAACAAATCGCATTTTGTTAGTTATTCTAGTAGGAGCCTTAATTTTCAATATTGTAAATTTTGTGTTATTATTTTTAAATTTAGACTAAAATTTTACTCAACTATAATGTAGAAAGGGAAATAAACAATGAAAATCACTTGTGGAACAGACATAATTGAAGTAAATAGAATTCAAGAATCAATTGAAAACTTAGGAGAAAACTTCATAAACAAAATATATACTCCTTTAGAAATAGAATATTGCAATAATAAAAAGCAAATGAAATATCAGCATTTTGCAGCTCGTTTTGCAGCAAAAGAAGCAATTTTCAAAGCAATTTCAGAAACATTAGAAAACAAATATGAAATAACATGGACAGATGTACAAATAGTAAACAATAATCAGGGAAAACCACAAGTAGAATTTTTAAATAAAAAATTTTGTAATAATATCGAGCAAATAGACATTAGCCTTTCCCATTTAAAAGAATATGCAACAGCAACGTGTGTAATTGTAACAAAATAATTACTTGATATTTTAAAAAAGATATAATACAACTCAGGAGGTACTACTTCTTGAGTTGTTGTATTATAAAGAAGGGAGGTAAAAATGGAATTCTTTGACTCACATTCGCATTATAATGATGAAAAATTTGATGAAGATAGAGAAGAAATTATAGAACAAACAAAAAAAGAAGGAATTAGCAAATGGAATTGTGTTCGGCTATGATATACCATCTTCAAAATTTAGTATAGAACTTTCTAAAAAATATCCATTTATATATAGCATTTGTGGAATATCTCCAAATGATGTACCAGAGAATAGTAAAAGCATAAAAACAATGTTACAAGAAATAGAAAGTATGTTGCAACAAAATGAAAATAGAAAAATAGTAGCAGTAGGAGAAATAGGCCTAGACTACTACTGGAATAAGGAAAATAAAGAAATTCAAAAAGAAATGTTTGAAAATCAAATTGAACTTGCAAATATATACAAATTACCAATTGTAATTCATACAAGAGAAGCACTTGAGGATACATTAGAAATGTTGAAAAAGCATGAAGTAAGTAAAAAAGGTGTATTTCATTGTTGTCCACTTAACAGAGAATTAGTAAAAGAAGCATTAAAATTAGGTTATTATATATCATTTGCAGGGCCAATTACCTTCAAAAATTCAAAAAATGCAGAAGAAATAGTTTCTATGGTTCCAATAGATAAAATACTAATTGAAACAGATAGCCCTTACTTAGCACCAGAGCCAAAAAGAGGAACTAGAAACGATAGCCGAAATGTAAAATTTGTAGCAAAAAAAATAGCAGAATTTAAAAATATTCCACTAGAAGAAGTAGCAAAAATGACTTACGAAAATGCGATGAAGATTTTTGAAATTGAAAAATAAAGATATAAAAATGTAAAATATACAATATAAAATATACAATATAAAGTATACAATATAAAGTATACAATATAAAATATACAATATAAAAGATCAGAATATATAAATATGGTGAGCCTTAGATTTTCTTAAAAATTCTATTTGATAGAAAATCCTAGGCTTTTTATATAAAAAAGCCTAAAAATAATTAAAAATCCATAAATAGTTATATAATAAAATTTTGGAAAAATTTCTCAAAAAAAGAATAAAATACCAAAGTAAGGCATATACTATAGTAAAGACAAGCATTACAAGCCTTCTAAAGCAAGAAAGAAAAACGTAAAAACCATAAGGCTGTAAGAAAAGTAAAAATTTGACACACAAAAGAAACAATGATATAATGGCCATGCAATCCAAAGAGGAGGAAAAAAATTTTTATGAACAAAAACGAAAAAGCATCTGTATCCATGATGAAAATATTAGCCATTAGTTGCATATTTATCTTCATTACAGGAATTGGTGTTATGGCATCAAATGCTAGGTTAACAAACGTAAAAATCATACTTTCAAACGACTATGAAATGATAGTATTAACCTCAAAAACGAAAGTAGAAGATATATTAAATGAAAATCACATTACTCTAACGCAAGAAGAAATGGTAACTCCGGGCTTAGAGGAAAACATTACAGAAAATAAAACAATTCATATTTTTAATAAAGCAGAATATCAAGGCGAAATTGCAGAAAGAGAAAACGTTATCACAAAAGAAGAAATTTTAAGTTCTTATGGAACTATAACCGAAAAATTAGTAACAGAACAAGTAGTAATTCCATATGAAACTGTTACAAAAGAATCAACAGGCGAAGGAACTACTCAAAACAGAGTTATTCAAAATGGAGTTGACGGCTTAAAAGAAATTACTTATAAAGCAAAATATCAAAACGAAGTAGAAATTGAAAGAATAGAAATTTCATCAAAAATTATAAAAGAACCAGTTACAAAAATAGTAGAAGTAAGAACAGCCCAAGTTACCTCAAGAAGTGCAGCAGAAAGAGTTGCTACAACAAACCCAGCAGTAACAGCATCTACAGCACTTGCTCAAAAAGTACAGGGAATTACACCAACAGTAAAAACATTTAACACATCAGCATATTGTGCTTGCATAAAATGTTGTGGAAAAACAAATGGAATCACAGCTTCAGGAGCAAAAGCAACACAATGGTACACAGTAGCAGCAGGTAGCGGTTATGCAATAGGAACAATTATTTATATTCCAGCATTAAAAGATAAGCCAAACGGTGGCTGGTTTGTAGTACAAGATAGAGGTGGAGCAATATCAAATAGCAAACTAGATATTTATATGAATTCTCATACTAGCGCTTTACAGTATGGTAGAAAATCACTAGAAGCATATGTATATGAATTTTAAAAAATAGAAAAACAAGAGGGACGCCCTAAACAAAGGGAGCCCTTTTTTGTTCCATGTACTATTGCACTTTTTTGCTATGCGTGATAATATAAAAAAGGAAAATAAAACACCAAATAAAAATAGGAGGGCAACATGAAACTTATCTCATGGAATGTAAACGGCTTAAGAGCAATATTAAATAAAGGATTTATGGACTTCTTTCAAGAAATTGATGCAGATATTTTCAGTGTTCAAGAAACCAAAATGCAAGAAGGCCAAATAGAGCTTATACTAGACGGATATTATCAATATTGGAATAGTGCTGTAAAAAAGGGATATTCAGGAACAGCAGTGTTTACAAAAAAGAAACCATTAAACGTTACTTATGGCATAGGAAAAGAAGAGCATGACCAAGAAGGAAGAATTATCACATTAGAATTTGAAAAATTTTATCTAGTAAATTGTTATACACCAAATTCCAAACGAGAACTAGAAAGATTAGAGTATCGTATGATATGGGAAGATGAAATACGAAAATACTTACTTTCCTTAGACAAAAAGAAACCAGTTATATACTGTGGAGACTTCAACGTAGCACATGAAGAAATAGACTTAAAAAATCCAAAAACAAATCACAACAATGCAGGTTTCACAGACGAAGAAAGAAACAAAATGACGCAATTATTGCAAGCAGGCTTTACTGATACATTCCGCTATTTGTATCCAGAAAAAGAAAATGCTTATACATGGTGGTCATATATGATGAAAGCAAGAGAAAAAAATGTAGGGTGGAGAATAGATTATTTTATAACATCAAACTCCATTCAAAAAAACATAAAAGATAGTAAAATTCATGATAAAGTATTTGGAAGTGACCATTGCCCAGTGGAGTTAGATATTGAACTTTAGATTGCCATTTGGGACAGGACTTAACTAAAATAGTGTAAAAATAGATTCAAATATAATAAATTATAAAAGTAGATTTAAATATAATAAATTATTAAACTAGATTCAATAATTATAAAAAATATAATTTGAAAGAAACAATTTTTTATTACTATAAGCACTTTTAAATTGAAGAGAGAAAGGAACAAAAATGAAGGAAAAAACAAAAAACTGGAAAAAATGGTTATATTGGTTCACATTTGCCATTGCTACTATATTTGTTTACAAAACTGTAGATAGTATAGGGCAAATTATGGACTGGGTAAAAAATTTATTAAGTATACTTGCTCCTTTTGCAACAGGAGTTTTAATAGCATATATATTATACATTCCTTGCAAAAAAATAGAAATAACTTATAAAAAAAGTAAAAAAGTTAGAATTATTGCAAAAAAGGCAAGACCATTAAGTGTTTTTACAGTATATTTAATTGCCCTAATTTTATTAGTAATCTTAATAAATTTCATAGTACCACCAATTGTGCAAAGCATTATTGACTTAACCAATAATTTTGCTTCTTATTATGAAACAGCTGTATCAAAAATTAATGAACTTCCAGAAGATTCTTTTTGGAAAACAGAAGTAATTACAAGAGTAGTAAAAGAATTAGAAAATATAGATATTAAGCAAATTATAAATGTAGATGTACTAACGCAATATGCTCAAGGAGCCATTAGCTTTGCAAGTGGAATATTTGACATATTCGTTGCAATAGTAGTTTCCATCTATATCTTAAATAGTAGAACAGAAATCTTAACCTTTTTTAGGAGACTAGCAGGCTCTATATTTAATGAAAAAGCATATCAAAATATAGATAAATACTTTCATAGAACAAATGAAATTTTCTTCCACTTTTTATCTAGCCAATTTTTAGATGCCATTGTGGTAGGAATATTGACATCTATTGCTATGAGCATACTAGGAGTAAAATATGCAATTTTATTAGGCTTTATGATAGGAATTTTCAACTTAATTCCATACATAGGAGCAATAATTGCAGTAATCATAGCAGGAATTATTACATTACTTACAGGAGGTTTATCTCAAGCAATCTGGCTATTAATTATTGTAACCATTTTACAACAAATTGATGCCAACATCATAAACCCTAAAATAGTAGGAAACTCTCTAAAAATCAATCCAATTTTAGTTATTCTTGCAGTTACCATAGGAGGAGCATACTTCGGCATAGTTGGAATGTTTTTAGCAGTGCCAGTTATAGCAATGTTGAAAGTCCTAGTAGAAGATTTCATAGAATATAGAGAGCAGGAAAGATTTGGGACGCGTCCAAAACTTTCCATCTAAAAAATATTACCATATAATTTATATATTTATAAAAAATGAAGTTAATAAAACATAATGTAAATACTCATAATGAAAAGTAGGAAAGTTTTGGACGCGTCCCAAATCTTTCCTTTTTCTTAATAAAACTTTAAGAAACCAACTACTTTTTTCTTAAGAAATGTATGTTATACTATTAAGCAGAAGAAGTCATTGCGCTGAAAAATACAAAAAAATAAGAAATAAAAAATACATGCAAAAATAGGAAGGAAAGAAAAAATGTATAATATTTTAGTTTGTGATGATGATAAAGAAATTGTAAATGCCATTGAAATTTATTTGAGCAAGGAAGGTTACAAAATATTCAAAGCCTACAATGGAAAAGAAGCATTAGAAATTATGGGAAAAGAAGAAATTCACTTAGTAATTTTAGATATAATGATGCCTAAAATGGACGGAATGACAACAGCAAGTAAAATAAGGGAAACAAAAACAGTACCTATTATTATGCTATCTGCAAAATCTGAAGATTACGACAAAGTAGCAGGCTTAAATAATGGTGCTGACGACTATGTAACAAAGCCTTTTAATCCAGTAGAGCTAATTGCAAGAGTCAACTCACAAATTAGAAGATACACTTCTTTAGGTTCTTTTCAAAAGAAAGAAGAAGGCACAATTTATCAAACAGGTGACTTAATAATAAATGATGATACAAAACAAGTAGAAGTAGAAGGAAGAGAAATAAAACTAACACCAACCGAATATAACATTTTAAAATTTCTAACAAAAAACAAAGGAAAAGTATATTCCATTAACCAAATATATGAAAATGTTTGGGAAGACGAGGCTTATGGAGCAGATAATATCATTGCAGTACATATTCGTCACATTCGAGAAAAAATCGAAATCAATCCAAAAGAGCCAAAATACTTAAAAGTTATTTGGGGAATAGGATATAAAATAGAAAAATTAGAGGAGGAACCAAAACATGCAAAAAACATCAAATAAATATGCAGCATTAATTCGCATAATTTGCTATATTCTTATTCCACTTGCTATATTTTCAATATTGAAATCCATTGTTTCTATATGGTATTATGAGCAAGAAGACACAAGCGTAAAAGAGTATAACTTTTTTGAATCTAAGCAATTTGCAAACTTATATAAAGAATCTATTATCAATAATGTAGGAGTAAGTTATGAAAAAGAAGTACAGGATGAATATCAACATTTAGGAGAGGTAACAAGCATAGTACAAAATGATAAATATACTTTATATATACCAAACTATTATGACGTTGTAGAAAGTGATGTACAAGGACAAAAAATTTATTATAAAAATTATTTACAAAATAAAAACTTAAAATTTTTAATAATAGATAATAAAACGAAAGAAGCCATTACAAACGTAAGTCAAACACTAAGCACAGACACAACGGAAGAAATCAAAAATGAGTTAAATAATTATTCCTATTTTTGGAGTTATGAGCAAGGAAAGGTAAATACTAATATTTCCTTACTATCACTTGAAAATATTGCTTATCAATCTCCATATACAGATTTAAAACAATATGATTGCACTATATATACAGGAATACAAGATCCTTTGCAATATAAAGACTATTATTACAATTATAAAATTTTACATGACAATGTATTCCCTATTTATGAAATTGCTATCATTACGCTTATAATAAATATTATTCTTATTTTTTTATACATGATTCTTATAACCACTTATGCAGGAAAGAAAAGAGGAAAACAAGAAATTGAGCTAGATGTGCTAGACAAAATACCTTATGAATTCGTACTTGCTTTTCTGTTTTTTGCAACAGGAATTGCATTAATTCTAATAGATAATTTTCAAGGTATGCGCATCAATGAAATTGATTTTATTGGAATAATCATAATAGGAATAATTGCAATTTATTATGTAGTTGGAATGTTATTTTACTTAACCACTGTAAAAAGAATAAAAACACACACATTATTGAAAAACACTATAATATATCGAATCTATAAATTAATACAAAAGGTTGTAAATAACATTTCAAATAATATTAGTCTATCATTAGAATTAGCAATTGTAATTATAGGATACAGTTTAATACTATTATTTAGCGGATTCTTAAGTATAGCATTAGGTCCAATAATGTTATTATTTATTCTTGGACTATGTGGTGTAATGTTCTATTGGTCATTCCAATACCTAAAAAAATTAAAAAAAATAAAAGAAACAATAAAAGAATTATACGAGGGAAATACGCAAGTTCATTTAGATGAAAGTCAATACACAGGAGAACTAAAACAATTATGCATTTACTTAAACGACATTGCAGGAGGTCTACAAACTGCTATTAACAAAAGCTTAAAAAGCGAAAGAATGAAAACAGAATTAATTACCAATGTATCACATGATATAAAAACACCACTAACCTCTATTATTAACTATGTAGACTTACTAAAAAAAGAAAAAATGCCAAACAAAAAGGCAGAAGAATACTTAACCATATTAGACCAAAAATCACAAAGACTAAAACATTTAACAGAAGACTTAGTAGAAGCTTCAAAAGCATCATCTGGAAGCATCAAATTAAATATGGAAAAATTAGATGTAAAGGAACTAATAAAACAAGTATCAGGCGAATTCGAAGATAAATTAAAGGAGAAAAAATTAGACTTATTATTAAATTTGCCAGAAGAAAACGTCACAATAACAGCAGATAGTCGTTACTTATACCGCGTAATAGAAAACTTATATTCTAACATTGTAAAATATGCACTTCCAAAATCGCGCGTATATGTAGATGTATTATTAGAACAAGAAATAGTAGAAATCAACTTAAAAAATATATCAAAAGAAAAACTAAACATTTCAGCAGAAGAATTGATGGAGCGTTTTGTAAGAGGAGAATCTTCTAGAAACACAGAAGGAAGCGGTTTAGGTTTATCCATAGCACAAAGCTTAACAGAATTACAACAAGGAACCTTTCAAATCTACCTAGACGGAGACTTATTCAAAGTAATCCTAAAATTCAAACGCAAGCAGTAGAACAGTAGGGACGCCCCTTTTTGTTCCATTTTGGAACGCTAGGGACACCCCTTCAAAAAAATGCTAAAATTGCCATCTAGGACACCCCTTTTTTGACGATAAATTGCCATTTGAGAGACCCCTTTCAATAGGAAAAAACATTTTTTAAAATAGAAAATAAAAAACTCCTTTTAACCTAAAAAATCGGTAGTAACAAACTACCGATTTTTTGGTGAAGATAGAATGATCTCTTTAACTAATCATAGCACCCAAAGCACCAAACACGCCAGCAGAAGCTAGCCCCATAATAATACCAGCTAAAATAACACCTGCCATAACAGCAATAACACTTTTCTTAAAATCCATATCTAAAAAGCTAGCAGCAAGCGTTCCTGTCCAAGCACCTGTGCCAGGAAGAGGAATTCCTACAAAAAGAAATAAAGCAAAATATAAGCCACTTCCTGCAGTTTCTTGTAACTTCTTACCACCTTTTTCGCCCTTTTCGATGCAGAAGCGGAAGAACTTTCCAATAAATTTCTTATTTGCACCCCATAGTAATACTTTTCTTGCAAAGAAAAATATAATAGGAACAGGAAGCATATTTCCTACAATGCAAATAATATAAAGAGGAAGTAAAGGAAGAGGGTCTCCTAAAAGTGTGCTTAAGCCAATAGGAACAGCGCCTCTTAATTCAATTAGTGGTATCATAGATACTAAAAAAACTAATAAATATTTTTTAATCATAATGAAACTCCTTCTAAACAAATTACTATAAATTACTAATAAATTTTTATAATATAAGAATTTAATAATAAAAACTTATTGATACAAATCTATTACTAAAATCGAAATCTATTCTAATATAAGAAAAGTAAAATGTCAAACCTGTTTTTTTCCTACGTTCCCAAAAACAGGTAATAAAAAACAATTGACAAAATTCCCTAAAAAAGTGTATGATAAAAGTATAGGAAACAAGCATAAAAATAAGCATAAATATAATAAAAATAGAGCATAAGAGGAGGCAAAACAAATGAAAAAAAGGAAAATAGGAATTTTTATTCTTTGCATTTCACTTATTCTTGCATTGCACACCTTATCATTTGCCGATGTAGGAAGTTTTGACCGCTATGATAGTGGAGGCTCTTCTTGGAGTTCTAGTTCTTCTAGTTGGGATTCCGATTGGGACTCGGACTGGGGCTCAAGTAGTTCAAGTTCCAGTGGCGACTTATTTTTCTTAATGGGGTGGTTATTAGGAAACAACGTAGGAAGAGGATTTTTTCTTATTCTTATCATTTACATTATAATAAGAGTTATGAAAAATAGAAATGCAGGACCAAGAGGTCCAAGGAATATACCATATTATAGCAGTCAAGCAGTAAGAAATACACCAATAGTAGATGTTAGCCAATCACACATCTATACAGAGCAAATCAAACTAATAGATCCAAACTTTTCAGAAGAAAAAATGTTATCGTGGGCAAAAGACTTATTTGTAAAATTGCAAAATGCATGGACAGCAAGAGACTGGGAACCAATGAGACCATTTGAAACAGAAAGCTTATTTGAACAACACAAAAACCAAGTACAAGGCTATATAGACACCAACCGTATAAATGTAATGGATCGTATAGCAGTAAACTATGCAACAATTTATAAATTCAGGCAAGAAGGAGATAGGGACATCTTAGAAATTGCATTAAAATCGACAATGAAAGATTATATTATAGACGCAACAACAAAGGAATTATTAGAAGGAAGCAAAACACAAGATAGAACAACAGTCTATAAAATGACATTTGAAAGAAAAACAGGAGTACTAACACAAGAAGGAACAGAACAAGTAAAAACTACTAACTGTCCAAACTGTGGAGCACCAACACAAATTACGTCAGCAGGAAAATGTGAGTATTGTGGAAGCATAATTACAACAGGCGCTAACACGTGGGTATTATCTGGTTTAGAGCCACTAAGAAATTAAAAAAGGACAATTTGGGCAATTTGTACCAGCCCTTAAAAAAGAATAGGAGGAAAAAATTATGGGATTAATTAAAGCAGCTAAAGATGCAATAGGAAGCACTTTACATGATCAATGGAAGGAAGCAATTCGTTGTGATGACATGACGAATGATGTTTTAATGGTAAAGAAAACAACAGAAACGGGAGTAATTACCAAAAAAAGTACAATTATTGTAGCACCAGGACAATGTGCAGTTATTTATGATAATGGTAGAGTAATTGATGCAACAGCAGAAGATGGATTTTATACTTTTGATGAATCATCATCACCATCTTTTTTCGGAGGACAATTTGGAGCCGTATTTAAAGAAATGTGGCAAAGATTTACATTTGATGGAGCAACTGCAAAAGAGCAAGCCGTATTTTTCTTTAATATAAAAGAAATTATTGACAACAAATTTGGAACACCTGCACCAATTCCATTTCAAGATTGGTCACATCCAATTCCAAATCAAATGACAAACACTCTTACACCTTTAAGAGTAGAAATTAAATGTTTTGGAACTTATACATTTAGCATAATGAACCCAGCATTATTTATGACAAAACTTGCAGGAACAGCAGATATATATCGTAAATCACAATTAGTAGAACAATTAAGAAGTGAAGTATTAGCAGTATTTCAAAATGTAACAAATGAACTAGGAACAAGTAACTATAAAGTACCTGTATTAGAAATGCCAAGTCAAACAGATGAAATTAGACAAATGATGGACGAAAAAGTATTTGACGAAAAAATTCGTGAAAGAGGAATAAAAATAGATAGTTTTGCAGTAGAATCTGTTACATTAGATGATGAATCAGAAAAGAAAATAGACGATTATGAATTAAGTTCAAATGCATACATGCAACAAGGCAAGATGGTAGAAGCATATTCAGAAGCAGTAAAAAGTGCAGCAGAAAATAGTAATGGTGCCATAAATGGCTTTATGGGAATTGGAATGATGAATATGTCAACAGGAAATGTAATGGGGCAAACAGTACAAGGAGTATGGCAAAACACAGAAAAAAGTAGCATGGATTTAAGTAAGCAAGAAGTAAAGACATCAGAGCAAGCAAACAAACAACAATCATCACAAGAGCAAGCAGATATGGCACAATTAGAAAGTGCACAAGTAAATGAAGAACAAAAAGCAGAAACAACCAAATGGAAATGCGATTGCGGAACAGAAAACGAAGGAAACTTCTGTGCAAATTGTGGAAATCCAAAACCAAAATTCTGTAAAAAATGTAACTCAAAACTAGAAAAGAACGCTAAATTCTGTGGTAATTGTGGAGAAAAAGTAGAGTAAAGTTTAAGGAGAAAATAATGACAATTTTAGAGTTCATTCTAAATAATAAAGAATATTTAAAAGATTTAATTACAAGAAGTACATATCATTCGAACGGAATAGAAGGAAGCACTTTAACTTATGCTGAAACTTATGCTATTTTATATAATGATAATAGTTTCAAAATACAAGGAAGAGAGCCAAGAGAAATATATGAAGCTATTAATCATAAGAAAGCATTAGAAATTGTTTTTGAAAATTTAAAAATGGGTAAAGATTTTGACGAAAGATTTATAAAAAATCTAAATGAAACAATAAATAAAGACATAAAGGATAGTGAAGGATATAGAAAAGTACAAGTTTTTATTAATGGTACTGAGTATATTCCACCAGAAGCAAAGCAAATACCAAATTTAATGAATTACTTTATATATAATTATAATAATGATGGACAAGAAGTTTTTTCTAAAATTGCTAAATATCACATTGAATTTGAAAAGATACACCCTTTTGAAGATGGAAATGGAAGAACTGGTAGACTATTATTAAATTATGAGTTGATAAAAAACAATGTAAGTCCAATTGTTATATCAAAAGATGATAGAGTACAATATTTTGAATTTTTAAATAATCAAGATATAACAGCATTAGCAGAATTTTTTGAAAAATTATCTAAAAAAGAAAAAGAAAGAATGCAAAAATTTGGATATAGTGAAAAATAGTAATGCTAACCTTGCAAAATTGCATAAAATGAATTATAATGATAATATAAATTTTTAATTCCTGTTTTTCAGGTATATATAGACAACAATAGTAAAATAAATATTTTAAGGAGGAAGATTTATGCTTAGTGTAAAGATGATTCTTATTTCATTTGTTTTTTTGGTTATGGTAATTTCCTTTATTTTTTGGGCTATAAGTCATGCACCATCGAAGAAAAATAAAACTGTAAAAAAAACTAAAATGAGAAAGTGGAGTACAATACTTCTTGTAGCAATGACAGAAATTTTAGTTTTTTATATAGGTATAAGTACACCAACAATAACAATAAGAGAAATAGTTATACCGGCAATATTAATAGGATTAAGTTTTATCATAATAGATTTATCTTTTAGTATGATAATAAAAAATCTTTAATTTAAAAGCCCTACATGGAAAATTAAAATTCTATGTAGGGCTTATTATATATAATGATAATGATTGAATTAGCAACGAAAATTTTGTAAAAAAACCTTAATTTTCTTTCCCAAAACTATTGACAAGCCCTACGGAAATAGGTTATACTAGAATAGTATAAGGAAATTTATCGCCTTACGCGCAAAATAGCACAAACATATTAGCATAGAAACCAAGAAAATAGTGGGGTTGGTTAATATAAAAAGAGAAATAATTTTAAACAAATAAAATACAAAAGTAAAGGTAGTTGGCACAAAAATAAGAAAAGTTGCCAACTAGCCTTTTTGCGTCACAAAATCAAAAAATAATTTTAATACACAAAAGTAATTATAACAAAAAAATCATGAAAATTTTTAAGAAAGAAGAGGAATTGTATTTCTTTTTTCTTAGGGAAATAAGCCTTTAAGTAAGCAGGAAAGGAACATTTTCTTAAGAAAAAAAGAAAATAACAAGAAGGACTTCTTTTGAAACATAAATTTTATTCACAAAAGTAGCAAAAAATAGGAAAAATATATAAAATCACTTTGTCATCAAAAAATATTTTCCTACAAAATGCTAAAAATTTAAGTCTGCTTTAAATTCAATATAGGGGGTATTTGTTTTGGTAAAAGATATCAAACACGAAAAATGCACACGTAAAACGTTTGCAAAAATTGGCGATTTTATTGAAATGCCAAACTTAATTAAAGTCCAAAAAGACTCTTACGATTGGTTTGTAGAAGAGGGTTTAGGCGAAGTATTGCAAGATATTTCCCCAATCGTAGACTATTCTGGAAATTTAGTTCTTGAATTTTTCGACTATTATATGGAAGACAAAACCAAATACAGCGTAGAAGAAGCCAAAGAAAGAGATGCTACGTACTCTACAAGATTACATGTAAAAGTACGTCTAATTAACCGTGAAACAGGAGAAATTAAAGAGCAAGAAATTTATTTAGGAGACTTCCCATTAATGACCGAAAGTGGAACCTTCATTATTAATGGTGCAGAAAGAGTTGTAGTCAGCCAATTAGTACGTTCTCCAGGTTGCTACTATGCTTCTGAATTTGACAAAACAGGAAAGAAAATATTTACATCTACTGTTATGCCAATTCGTGGTGCATGGATTGAATATGAAACAGACGGAAACGACGTATTTTGGGCAAGAGTAGATAGAACAAGAAAAATACCAGTTACTTGCCTTTTAAGAGCAATTGGTTTAGTTACAGACGAGCAAATGATTGCTTTATTTGGCGAAGAGCCAAAATTAATGGCAACTATTCAAAAAGACACTATAAAAACACAAGACGAAGCCTTAATTGAAATCTACAAAAAATTAAGACCAGGAGAATTACCAACCGTTGATGCAGCAAGAAACTTATTCAATGGTTTATTCTTCGATGACAGAAGATATGACTTAGCAAAAGTTGGACGTTACAAATTTAACAAAAAATTAAGTCTAGCATCTAGAATTGCTGGAAAAGTAGCATTTGAAGACATTATAGATCCATCAACAGGAGAAGTATTAGTAGAAAAAGATACTGTTATTTCAAAAGAAGTAGCAGAAGATATCCAAAACACAGGAATTAACATTGTAGATGTAAAAGTAAACGACAGTAAAGTAAGAATTATTGGAAATGGTACAGTTAACATTCATAAATTTGTTACAGATGTTGATATTTCAGACTTACACTTCAAAGAAGAAGTAAATTATGAAGTATTAAAATCAATTTTAGAGACCACAGACAAAAAAGACTTACATAAAGTATTAAAAGAAAGAAAAGAAGAATTAATACCAAAACACGTAACAAACGAAGACATTATTGGTTCTATTAGTTATTTATTTAACCTAGATCATGGAATCGGAAATGTAGATGATATTGACCATTTAGGAAATAGACGTATCCGTTGTGTTGGTGAATTATTACAAAATCAATTTAGAATTGGTTTAACAAGACTAGAAAGAGTAGTTCGTGAAAGAATGACAATTCAAGACCTAGATATTGTAACACCACAAACATTAATTAACACAAAACCAATTACATCATCTATTCGTGAGTTCTTTGGAAGTTCACAATTATCACAATTTATGGACCAAACTAACCCATTATCAGAACTTACACATAAAAGAAGAATTTCAGCATTAGGACCTGGTGGTTTATCTAGAGAAAGAGCAGGTTTCGAGGTTCGTGATATTCACTATACTCACTATGGAAGACTTTGCCCAGTAGAATCTCCAGAAGGACCAAACATTGGACTTATTTCTGCATTATCATCTTTTGCTATTATCAACGAATATGGCTTCATTGAAACACCATATCGTAAAGTAGATAAAGAAACAGGAAAAGTAACAGATATAGTAGAATATATGCCAGCAGACGAAGAAGACAATTACATTATTGCACAAGCATCAGAACCACTAGATAAAGACGGAAAATTCGTAAATAAAAGAATTCGTGTACGTCATAAATCTGAAATCACAGAGGTAGATAGCAGTCAAGTAGATTATATAGACGTTTCACCAAAAGAATTAGTTTCTGTTGCAGCAGCAATGATTCCTTTCCTAGAGCATGACGACGTAAAACGTTCTCTAATGGGCTCTAACATGCAACGTCAAGCCGTTCCACTTTTAATGCCAGAAGCACCTATAGTAGGAACAGGAATTGAATATAGAGCCGCTAAAGACTCTGGAATTACTGTTACTGCAATAAATGATGGTGTAGTAGAAAAAGTAACAGCAGACGAAATCAAAGTACGCAATAAGAAAAATGAAATAGACACTTACAGACTTCGTAAATTCAAAAGAACTAATGGTGGTACATGCATTAACCAAAGACCAGTAGTAACAAGAGGAGAAAAAGTTAGCAAAGGAGATATCCTAGCAGATGGACCATCTACAAAAGATGGAGAAATGGCACTAGGAAGAAACGTGCTAATTGCCTTCACTACATGGGAAGGTTACAACTACGAAGATGCTGTACTAATTAGTGAAAGATTAGTAAAAGAAGATGTTTATACATCTATCCATATAGAAGAATATGATTGCGAATGTAGAGACACAAAATTAGGCCCAGAAGAAATTACAAGAGACATTCCAAACGTAGGAGATGACAGTTTAAAAGACCTAGATGAAAACGGAATTATTCGTATTGGTGCAGAAGTAAGACCAGGAGATATCCTAGTTGGAAAAGTAACACCAAAAGGAGAAACCGAGCTTACAGCAGAAGAAAGATTACTTCGTGCTATCTTTGGAGAAAAAGCAAGAGAAGTTAGAGATACATCTTTAAGAGTACCACATGGAGAAGCAGGAACCATAGTAGATGTAAAAATCTTCACAAGAGACAATTCAGATGAATTAGGCCCAGGTGTAAACCAAGTAATTCGTTGCTATATTGCAACAAAGAGAAAAATTTCTGTTGGTGATAAAATGGCCGGACGTCATGGTAACAAAGGTGTTATTTCAAGAATTCTACCAGTAGAAGATATGCCATTCTTAGAAGACGGAACTCCAGTAGACATTGTACTTAACCCACAAGGTATACCATCTCGTATGAACTTAGGTCAAGTACTAGAAGTACACTTAGGTATGGCAGCAAAAGCATTAGGCTGGAAGGTTGCAACGCCAGTATTTGATGGTGCAACAGATGAAGAAATTAAAGAATTATTAAAACAAGCCGGACTTCGTGAAGATGGAAAAGCAATTTTACACGACGGACGTACAGGTGAAGAATTCGACAACCCAGTTACCGTTGGTGTTATGTATATGTTAAAACTACACCACTTAGTAGATGACAAAATCCACGCTCGTTCAACTGGACCATACTCACTAGTTACACAACAACCTTTAGGAGGTAAAGCACAATTTGGTGGACAACGTTTCGGAGAAATGGAAGTTTGGGCATTAGAGGCTTATGGTGCAGCATACACACTTCAAGAAATGCTTACTGTAAAATCAGATGATGTTGTAGGACGTGTAAAAACATATGAGGCAATTGTTAAAGGTGAAAACGTTCCAGAGCCAGGTGTTCCAGAAGGATTCAAAGTATTAGTAAAAGAACTTCAAGCATTAGGACTAGATGTTCGTTTATACTCAGAGGATAACCAAGAACTAGAATTAAAAGAACATATAGACGAAGGAATTGACTATGAAGAAGCAAAATTAGGTGAAAATATGTTAGATGAAAGTGAACTAGAAGATAGTTACATTGAAGCTGATGAAGATACAGAGGAAATGCTTTTAGACACTGACGACGAAGATGAATTATTTGCAGATTTAGATGATGAAGATGATGATTCTATTTTCGATACAGACTTAGCAGAAGACAATTTAGACAATGATGGGCTAGAGTAAAATTTAGGGAGGAAAGCCTATGGAAAACCTAGAAAAACAACAGGCTATTACTAAAATAAAAGAATTAACAAGCCCAATATTTAAAGAATATGGCGTTGAAAAAGCTTATGTTTTTGGCTCTTATGCACGAGGAGATTATAATGAAAATAGTGATATTGATATCATTATAGTAGCTAAAAATATTAAAAGTTTACTAATTATTGGAGCTATTTTGGAAGCGTTAAAACAAGCGTTAAATAAAGAAGTAGATTTAATTGAAGAAGAGTGCTTTGAAGAGAGTAGTATTGATGAAATAGATAAAGAATTTTATGATACGATTAAAAAAGAAAGAGTGGTTATATATGGATAATAGAGATATTACAATATTAAAGCACATGCTAAAATATTGTGATGAAATTGAAAAAACCATAAATCGTTTTGGAAATGACATAGAAAAGTTCAAACAAGATAATGATTATAAAGATTCACTTTCTATGAAAATATTTCAAATAGGAGAACTCGCAAATCACTTAACAGATGAATATTTAGAAAAAACGAAAAATGAAATAAATTGGAATGCAATTAGAGGAATGAGAAATCGATTTGCACATGGTTATGGAAAAATGGATTCAAGTAAAATTTTCTATACAGCTGTTGAAGATATTCCAATTATAAAAAAATTTTTTAAAAAAGAATTAACTAAATAAATTCCAAAGACTTTAAGAGGCGACAATAAAATTTGCAAGAGCGGGGGTTAGCCTCTTTGAAAGACTTTGAAATTACCCAAAAAATTAGAGAAGGGGGCTTCTAATTTAAATGGACGAATTAGAAATGTTTGATAAAATTAAAATTGGCTTAGCATCAGACGAAAAAATTAGAGAATGGTCAAAAGGAGAGGTAAAAAAACCAGAAACCATTAACTATAGAACCTTAAAGCCAGAAAAAGATGGTCTATTCTGTGAAAGAATATTTGGACCAACAAAAGATTGGGAATGCCATTGTGGAAAATATAAAAGAGTAAGATACAAAGGCATTGTCTGCGATCGTTGTGGAGTAGAAGTAACAAAATCAAAAGTAAGACGTGAAAGAATGGGACATATTGAGCTTGCTGCTCCAGTAGCACACATTTGGTATTTCAAAGGAATCCCAAGTAGAATTGCTTTAATGTTAGACATCTCACCAAGAAACTTAGAGAAAATCGTATATTTTGCATCATATATTGTAGTAGACAAAGGTACTTCAGGACTAATGAAATGCCAAGTATTAACAGAAAAAGAATATCATGAAGCAGTTGAAAAATACGGAAGCGGAAGCTTCAAAGCAGAAATGGGAGCAGAAGCACTAGAAAAATTATTAAAAGAAATTGATTTAGACAAACTATCTGCAAAATTAAAGAAAGAATTAGAAGGAGCTAGTGAGCAAAAGAAAGCAAAACTAATCAAAAGATTAGATACAGTAGAATCTTTCAGACTATCTGGAAACAGACCAGAATGGATGATTATGAATGTAGTTCCTGTTATCCCACCAGAAATCAGACCAATGGTACAATTAGATGGTGGTAGATTTGCAACATCTGACTTAAATGACTTATACAGAAGAGTTATTAATAGAAACAATCGTTTAAAAAGACTAATTGAACTTGGAGCACCAGAAATCATAAAAAGAAACGAAAAAAGAATGCTTCAAGAATCAGTAGACGCACTAATTGACAACTCAAGACGTGGTCGTCCTGTTACAGGTGCTGGAAACAGACCTTTAAAATCTTTATCAGATATGTTAAAAGGAAAACAAGGACGTTTCCGTCAAAACTTACTTGGAAAACGTGTTGACTACTCTGGACGTTCAGTTATCGTAGTAGGACCAGAATTAAAATTATATCAATGCGGTCTTCCAAAAGAAATGGCAGTAGAATTATTCAAACCATTTGTAATGAAAGAATTAGTAGGAAGAGGCTTAGCACACAATATTAAAAATGCAAAAAGAATGGTAGAAAGACTACGTCCAGAAGTATGGGATATACTAGAAGACGTTATAAAAGATCACCCAGTTATGCTAAACCGTGCTCCAACACTACATAGACTTGGAATTCAAGCATTTGAACCAGTATTAGTAGAAGGTAGAGCAATCAAATTACACCCATTAGTATGTACTGCATTCAACGCTGACTTCGATGGTGACCAAATGGCAATTCACGTTCCATTATCACCAGAAGCACAAGCAGAAGCAAGATATTTAATGCTATCTGTAAACAACCTACTAAAACCACAAGATGGTAAGCCAGTAACAGTTCCTACCCAAGATATGATTTTAGGAAGTTACTACTTAACAATGGAAGTAGAAGGAGAAAAGGGAGAAGGAAACTACTTCTCATCTCCAGAAGAAGCAATAATTGCATATGAAAATAAAGAAGTTGGAATGCATGCTAAAATCTTCGTTCGTATGAGTAAAAAAGACGAAGAAGGCAATGAAAAACATAAAAAAGTACAAACAACAGTAGGAAGAATTATATACAATAAAGGAATTCCACAAGATTTAGGCTTTGTAGATAGAACAAACCCTGAAAACGAATTCGAGCCAGAAATTAACTTTGTAGTTAATAAGAAAAAACTAGGAAAAATTGTAGAAAAGAGCATTAACCAATATGGTTTAAATCGTTCTGCAGAACTTCTAGACTACATTAAAGCAACTGGTTTCAAATATTCTACAACAGGTGGTATTACAGTTTCAATTGACGACGTAAAAGTGCCAGAAGAAAAGAAAGAAATCTTAGCAAAAGCACAAGAACAAGTAGACGACGTATTAAAGAAATATAGACGTGGTTTAATTACTGAAGATGAAAGATATCAATCTGTTATCAAAATTTGGGAAAGCGCAACAGACGAAGTAAAAGATGCTATGAAAGAAAACTTCACACAATTAAACCCAGTATTTATGATGTCAGACTCAGGTGCTCGTGGTAACTTAGACCAATTAAAACAAATTGCAGGTATGCGTGGACTTATGGCAAGTACAACTGGTAAAACAGTTGAAATTCCTATAAAATCATCATTCCGTGAAGGACTAGATGCACTAGAATATTTCATTTCTGCCCATGGTGCTCGTAAAGGTTTATCAGATACAGCATTAAGAACAGCAGACTCTGGTTACTTAACCAGAAGATTAGTTGACGTTTCACAAGATATAATCGTAAGAGAACATGATTGTGGAACACATGATGGAATTACACTATCTGCTATTAAAGATGGAAACCAAGTAATTGAAACTTTACAAGAAAGATTAATTGGACGCTATCCATTAGAAGATATTATAAATCCACAAACAAAAGAAGTAATTGTAGATACCAATACAATGATTAACGACAAAATAGCAGACAAAATAGTAGAAGCAGGCATCGAAGAAGTAGCAGTACGTTCAGTATTTGGTTGTAGAACTAAAAACGGTGTATGTTCAAAATGCTATGGTATGGGTCTAGCTAGTCGTGAAGAAGTAAATATTGGTGAAACAGTTGGTATTATAGCAGCGCAATCTATTGGTGAGCCTGGTACACAGCTTACAATGAGAACTATCCACTCTGGTGGTGTTGCTGGTGTTGCCGACATTACACAAGGTCTTCCTAGAGTTGAGGAATTATTCGAAGCAAGAAAACCAAAGGGACTTGCAATTATTACAGAAATTGACGGTAAAGTTAAAATTGAAGAAGACAAGAAGAGAAAAACAGTTGTTGTTACTTCAAAAGATGATAGTAAATCTTACGTCATTCCATTTGGCTCAAAACTAAGAGTAAAAGAAGGAGACGAAGTAAAAGCAGGATGGCCACTAACAGAAGGATCTATTAACCCTAATGAATTACTTGCAATTAAAGGTCCAGACGGAGTTTATAATTACTTAGTACAAGAAGTACAAAAAGTATATCGTAACCAAGGTGTTGATATCAACGATAAACACATTGAAGTTATTGGTAGACAAATGCTTAAGAAAGTAAGAGTAGAAGATAACGGAGACACTAATATGTTTGCAGGCTCATTAGTTGATATGTATGAATTTGAAGATATCAATAATCAAGCAATTGCAGAAGGCAAACGCCCAGCTACAGGCAAACGTATTTTACTTGGAATTACAAAAGCTTCACTTGCAACAGATAGCTTCTTATCTGCAGCATCTTTCCAAGAGACAACAAGAGTATTAACAGAAGCAGCAATTAAAGGTAAAGTAGATGAGTTAATTGGACTAAAAGAAAACGTTATTATTGGTAAGTTAATCCCTGCAGGAACTGGACTAAATAAGTATAGAAATACTCATATTAGTACAGAACAAGAAGAAACACAAGCAAATGAGGAAGAAGTAGAAGAAAGCCAAGAAGAAACAGTAGAAGCTGAATAAAAAAATAATATAAAAAAAGAATGATTCACAAATGATTCATTCTTTTTTTATAAAGTAAAAAAAGTATAGAAAAACACTTGTGTAAATAAAAAGATTATGATATAACTAAGTAGAAAGAAAAGAAAGGCGGATTTTCCATGGAAGAAAATTTAGATAAAAAAACAATTCTCATTGTAGACGATGAAAAAACCATTGTAGAAATGTTAGTTTATAACTTACAAAAAGAAGGATATAACACACTAGAAGCAAATGACGGAGAAGAAGCAGTACGAATCGCATTAGAACAAAAGCCGAACTTAGTATTACTAGATATCATGCTTCCAAAAATAGATGGGCTTACCGTATGTAAAAGAATAAGGCAAACCTTAAATATTCCTATCCTTATGATTTCAGCAAAAGATGAAGAAATAGACAAAATATTAGGGTTAGAACTAGGAGCAGATGACTATATAACAAAGCCTTTCAGCGTAAGAGAATTAGTAGCAAGAGTAAAAGCAAATTTAAGAAAAGCAGAAATAAGCGAAAAGCAAATAGAAGATGGCGACTCAAAAACAGAAGCTAACATTATAACCATAGGAGATTTAACACTAGATTTAAACAAATTTGAAGTAAAAGTGCGTGGAGAAGTAATAGATTTAACATTAAGAGAATTTGAAGTATTAAGGTATTTAGCAAACCAACCAGGACAAGTAGTCACAAGAGAAACCCTTTTAGAAAAGGTATGGGGCTATGAATATTATGGAGACATTCGTACGGTAGATGTTACAGTAAGAAGAATTCGTGAAAAAATAGAAAAAGACACTTCAAATCCTAAAATCTTAATCACAAAAAGAGGCGTTGGATATTATATCGCATCAAAATAGAAAAATAAGAGGGTGCACAAAAGGAAAAGCCTTTTGTGCATTTTCCATAAGGAGAAAATATAATGATAAAAAATGTGCAACTAAAAATTATATTACTTTTTAGCATATTAGGCATACTTTTAATTACTGTAATGGGGGCAGTATCTATCTTTTATTTACAAAATATAGACTTATCTGCCATTATACAAAATCAAGAACAAATACAACAAATAGAAGAATTATTTTTAAAACAAATACAAAGTATAAAAGCTATTACCATTATTTTAATTTTTGTTTTTGGACTTATTTGCATTCTAATTGGAATATTTGTAGCAAAAGTAGTAGTAGATCCAATTACAAAACTAATTAATCGCGTTCCAAAAATTACAGCAGGCGAAAATGTAATGCTAGATTATATAGAAGAAGGAAAAAATAAAACCCAAACTGATGAATTAACAAGTGCATTTAACATTATGACGCATGAACTACAAGAAAACTTAAAAGAAGTAAATCGTCAAAAAAATCAAATTGAAACAATTTTACTTCACATGACAGACGGGGTTATTGCTTTTGACATGGAAGGCAATATTATGCACATTAATCCAGCAGCAACAGAACTATTGAAACTAACACAAAATGATAATACATTTGAAAAAATCTTTCAAAAAATAAATATGGACATTAACTTAGAAAAAACAATTTACCTAGAAAATTGGACATCTTCCGAGCAAAGAGCACAAGTAGATGATAAATACCTAAACATATTCTTTGCATCTTTTAAAGATGAAAAAGATAGACCATCAGGCATTATTGTAGTAATACAAGATATTACAGAGCACGTAAAACTAGACAATATGAGAAAAGAATTCGTAGCAGACGTATCACACGAACTAAAAACACCAATTACTTCAATTATGGGCTATGCAGACACTTTACTAGAAGGCGAATATGACAAAGAAACAAAAGATAAATTCCTAAATGTAATCGCATCAGAAGCAAGAAGAATGGCAAAATTAGTTACCGACTTACTAATCTTATCTCGTTACGACAGCAACAAAGTTAAGAAAGAAGCAAGTGAATTTGATTTAGGAGAATTAGTAAAGAAATGCCAAGAAAAATTACAATTAGAAATAGACAAAAAAGGGCATCAAGTAGAATGTTTTGTAACAGCTAATGTACCACCAGTAAAAGCAGACAAAGATGGCATTGAAAGAGTAGTATTAAACATTATGACCAACAGCATAAAATACACACCAGACGGAGGAAATATCAAAATATATGTAGGTTTTGTATATAATGATGCCTACATAAAGGTAATAGACAACGGAATAGGAATTCCAGAAGAAGATTTAAGCCGAATTTTCGACCGTTTTTATCGTGTAGACAAAGCACGTACTAGAGAAATGGGAGGAACAGGTCTTGGACTATCAATTGCCAAAGAAATTCTAGACCAAAACAAAGGAAGTATAGACATAAAAAGCGAAAAAGGAAAAGGCACAGAAGTAGTTATACGTATACCAACAAAATAAAAAAATACTAGTCTTGCAAAATAAGAAAAAACGAACTATAATAGAGTAGATAAAAAAAGGAGAGAGAATAAAATGTTTCATATTAGTAATACAACAAAAGAAATTTTAGAATGGACTTATTGCATTGTTATAGCAATTGTACTTGCACTATTAATTCGTTATTTTGTAGGAACACCAACAGTAGTAAAGCAAACTTCAATGTTTCCTACATTAAAGCAAAATCAAAGGCTAATTTTAAATCGTTTATCCAGAACCTTTCATGAAATACCAGAAAGAGGAGATATTATTACCTTTGAAGCACCAAGTAGCGATGAACCATCTGGAGTAAAGGCAGTCTATGAAGAAAAAGAAGGCTGGTTTAATAAATTTACTTATTATGTATTAGAAGTAGGAAAAAAGAGTTTTATAAAAAGAGTTATTGCACTTCCAGGTGATCAAGTAAAAATAGAAAATGGAAAAGTATATATTAATGGAGAAGAATTAAAAGAAGACTATTTAGAAAATACAGTAATAACAGAGCCAAGTCACGCAAATTTAATAGACTTCACTGTACCAGAAGGCTATGTATTTGCAATGGGAGATAACAGACAATATAGTATGGACTGTAGAAAATTTGGTTGCATTCCAATAGAAAAAATAGAAAGTAAAGTATGGATTCGTTTTTGGCCACTTAACTTATTTGGAAAAGTTTAAAATATTACTATGGTCACTAAAAAAATAAAAAATAAGAAATAAAAAATCAAAATTAGTAAAAAAGTAATTAAAACAGAAACAAAAAACGTAGCATAACTAAAAAAGCATAACTTAGAAAAGGAGCAAGCAAACTTGAGCTTTAATAATATTGTAGGAAATGAAAAAGTAAAAACATTTTTAAATAAAGCAATTAGTGAAAATCATATTTTGCATAGTTACCTATTTTCTGGAATAGAAGGCATAGGAAAAACACTTTTTGCAAGAGAATTTGCAAGAAAACTTTTATGCTTAGAAAAAGAAGAAAATGAAAATTGTTTGTCTTGTCAAAAATATCATAATCATAACCACCCAGATTTTTATGAAATAGAGCCAGAAAACAACAGCATAAAAATAGAGCAAATTCGTCAAATGCAAGAAAAAATATTAGAAAAACCAATTACTTCTACAAAAAAAGTCTATCTTATTATAGATAGTGATGCTATGACAAAAGAAGCACAGAATTGTTTATTAAAAACTTTAGAAGAGCCACCAGAGTATGCTACAATTATATTAACAACTGCAAATGAAAGCAAATTGTTAAATACAATAAAATCAAGGTGTATTAAAGTTTCTTTTGAACCAATAGAAGAAACAAAAATAGAAGAATATCTAAAAGAGCAAATGCAAATAGAATTAGCAGAAAAATTGATTTCTAAAAGTGAAGGAAGTATTAGCAAAGCCATTAAACTACAAGAAGAAAAAGAAATTTATGAAGAAGTAGATGAACTAATAGAAAAAATAGGAAAGCAAGATAAAATTACAGCCTTAAAGCAAGCAAAAATACTATATGAGCAAAAAGAAAAAATACAAGAAATATTAGAATATATAAATGTAGTTTTATATCATACAAAAGAAAAATGGAATTGCATTCAATATGTAGAGCAAACAAAAAAAAGATTATTAGCCAGTAGCAACTATGATATGTGCATTGACTATCTTGTAATGAATATGTGGGAGGAAATGAATGAAAAATATAGTAGGAGTTCGATTTAAAAAGCCAGGAAAAGTATATTTCTTTGACCCTGGGGAATTAGAAATTACCAATAAAGACTTTGTTATTGTAGAAACAACGCAAGGGCAAGAATATGGACAGGTAGTTATTAGCAATCGAACAATGCCAGATGAAAATATAGTAAAACCATTAAAAAAAGTAATTCGTATAGCAACATATAAAGACAAAAAGCAGGAAGAAGAAAACAAAATAAAAGAAAAAGAAGCCTTTGAAATATGTAAAAAGAAAATAAAAGAACATAACTTAGATATGACTCTAACAGATGTAGAATTCAAATTTGACAACAGCAAAGTGCTATTTTACTTTACAGCAGAAGGGAGAATTGACTTTAGAGACTTAGTAAAAGATTTAGCAAGCATTTTCAAAACAAGAATAGAGCTAAGACAAATAGGAGTAAGAGACGAAGTAAAAAGAATAGGTGGAAATGGCGTTTGTGGAAGAGAACTATGTTGTTGTTCATTCTTAGGAAACTTTGAAACCGTATCCATAAAAATGGCAAAAGAGCAAAACATGTCATTAAATCCTTCAAAAATATCAGGCAATTGTGGAAGATTAATGTGTTGCTTAAAATATGAACAAGACGTATATGAAGAAAAAATGAAAAGACTTCCAAAAATAGGAGCCATTGTAAAAACAGCAGATGGAGAAGGAACCGTAGAAGGAGTAGAAACTCTAAAAGAACGTCTAAGAGTAAAGCTAAAAGACGATAACGGAGAAAATTATTATAAAAAATATGATGCCAAAGATGTAAAAATCATAAAAAACGGAGAAGAAGAAATTGTAGATGAAGAAGAAAAGGAAAACTTGAAAGAATTACAAGCACTAGAAAAATTAGAAAAAATGGACAAAAAGAATATGCAAGAAGATGAAATATAAAAAAGTTAAACATTAAATAAGAAACAAGCAAATACAATAAAAAAAGAACTAAGAAGGGTGGTGAAAGAAATGGCATATAAAATAACAGAAAGATGTATTAAATGTGGTGCATGTGCAGCAGAATGTCCAGTAGGTTGCATTTCAGAAGGAGACGAAACATATGTAATCGACCCAGCACAATGTATAGGCTGTGGAACTTGCGCAGGAGTTTGTCCAGTTAGCGCACCAGAGGAAGCAAACGATTAGAAAAAATAATCATATACACAAAAAGAGGTTACAAAAATGTAATCTCTTTTATTATACATAAACTTTCTCATTTTTTATTGCATTATCAAAATAGCAATGATATAATAAACGAAGAAAAATAAGGAGGTTAGCATATTTTATGAAAAAAAGAAATTTATTATATATTGCTATTACTACCATTTGTGTAATTGCAATTGTAGCAGGAGTATATTATCAAGTATTTCTAAGCAATCCAAGTGAAAATACAGAAAGCGACCAAAACAATAATATAAACAACGAAAATAATGAAGTGGATTTAGAAAAAGTAAAAGAAGAATTCAATAGCCTATTTAACAATACATTTGACGCACAAGGTTACGACACCTCTTCTATAGAAAAATATATAGGCTTAGAAGAAAAAGACGTTGTATATACAACACAAACAGTAGAAGAAGAAAATGAAAAATATAGTTTGAACATAAAATTACCAGTATTTAATGTAAGATCAGAAGCAGGAGAAGAATTTAATGTTACAACCCAATCTATATTTGCCAACAAAGCAGGAGATATAATTAATAATAGTACAATCTATACTATTTATAACCTAGAATATGTTGCTTACCTAAATGAAAATATATTATCATTAGTAATAAAAGCAACCTTAAAAGAAGGCGACAGTCCACAAAGAATTATAGTACAAACCTACAACTATGATATAGAAACAAAGAAAAAAGTAACACTAAATGAAATCTTAGAAGCAAGAGAAATAGATAAAAGCGAAGTAAATCAAAAAATAGAAAAACAAGTAACAGAAGCAAGCAAACAAGCAGAAGCAATAGCAGAAGCACTAGCACAAACAGGACAAACCATATACAAAAGAGACATCAATAATGCTATGTATGTAACAGACAATGTAAACTATTTCTTTGTAGGACCAGAAGGACAACTATATATCATATACCCTTATGGAAATTCAAACTATACATCTGAAATGGATATCATCAAAATATAATTGCCATTAATTAGAAAAGGATATTTAATATGCCAAAACAACTACTAATTACAGAAAAGCCATCAGTTGCTATGGAATTTGCCAAAGTATTAGGAATAGGTACAACCAGAAAAGATGGCTATTTAGAATCAAATGAATGGATTGTAACTTGGTGTGTCGGCCATTTAGTTACTATGTCATATCCAGAAAAATATGACGAGAAACTAAAACTATGGAGGCTTGACACACTTCCTTTTATGCCAAAAGAATATAAATATGAAGTCATACCAAGCGTAGAAAAACAATTTCATATAATAGAAAATCTACTTAAAAGAGAAGATGTAACTTGCATTTATGTAGCAACCGACTCAGGGCGTGAAGGAGAATATATATATCGCCTAGTAGACCAAATGGTAGGAGTGCAAGGAAAACAAAAGAAACGTGTATGGATAGACTCACAAACAGAAGAAGAAATAAAAAGAGGCATAGCAGAGGCAAAAAACTTAGAAGAATATAATAGTTTGTCAGATTCAGCATATCTAAGGGCAAAAGAAGACTATCTTATCGGAATCAACTTTTCAAGACTTCTTTCAATTATATATGGAAGAAGAGTAGCCAAACAAATTGAAGAAGAAAGAGCATCTATATCAGTTGGACGTGTTATGACTTGTGTTTTAGGAATGGTTGTTTCTCGCGAAAGAGAAATTAGAAACTTTGTAAAAACACCATTTTATAAAGTAATAGGCGAATTTGGAGACGAAACAAGTTCCTTTAAGGCAGAATGGAAAGTAAGTGAAAAATCTAAACTAAAAGATTCACCAAAACTATATAATGAATCAGGCTTTAAAAAAATAGAAGATGCCAAAGACTTTATAATATCGTTAAAAGATAAAAAAGCAATTGTAGAAGAAGTAAAAAAGAGTAAGCAAAAAGAAAATGCTCCACTTTTATTTAACCTAGCAGAAATTCAAAACGAATGTACAAAACGCTTTAAAATAAAACCAGATGAAACTTTAGAAATTATTCAAAACTTATATGAACAAAAATTAGTAACATATCCAAGAACAGATGCAAGAGTTCTATCAACTGCAGTAGCCAAAGTCATTTCAAAAAATTTGAATGGACTAGCCAAAGGCTTCCAAAATGAAGAAATACAAGGCTATTTAAAGAAAATGTCAGAAGAAAAATACTCTACAAATTTAATAAAAACAAAATATGTAAATGACAGCAAAATAACAGACCACTATGCTATCATTCCAACAGGGCAAGGATTTGAAAACTATGAAAAGCTAAAAGATTTGCACAAACAAGTATATATACTTATTGTAAAAAGATTTCTAGCAATTTTCTTTCCACCAGCAGAATATAATAAAATTTCCGTTACCATCAAAATCGACGAAGAAGAATTTAATACCAGTGGAAAAGTTTGCACTAATATTGGATATTTAGCTGTATTAGGGGACGGAGGAAAAAAACAGGTAGAAAAAAATAATGAATCAGAAAAGCAAATTAACAAAGAAACACAAGAAGGTCAAGAAGACAAAAATGAAGGAGATTCAGAAGAGAAAAAAGATACTGCAAACTTAGAAATACTTAACAAATTAAAAAAAGGTCAAGAAATAAATACTAAAAACTTCGAAACAAAGGATTCAGAAACATCTCCACCAACTAGGTATAACTCAGGTTCAATGATACTTGCCATGGAAAATGCAGGAAAACTAATAGAAGAAGAGGAATTAAGAGAGCAAATTAAAGGTGCAGGAATTGGAACAAGTGCAACAAGAGCAGAAATAATAAAAAAATTAGAAAAAATATCATATATAGCTATCAACACAAAAACGCAAATTATAACCCCAACTAAAAAAGGCGAAATCATATATGACGTAGTAGCATCATCAATGCCAGACATGCTAAACCCAAAACTAACAGCAAGCTGGGAAAAAGGCTTAGATATGGTAGCAAAAAAAGAAATAAATGCAGAAGAATTTATGCAAAAACTAGAAAGCTATATCAATAGCAAATTTAACAAATTGGTAGTAAAATACTAATTTATATTTCAGGGACGGAGCAAAAAATATAAAATTTGTAAATTTTAAAGGCAGGGTCAAAATTTAAAAATAAGCGTTTATAGAACTATAATAACTTTTAAAAGAAGGTGAAAAGTATGAAATTAGGATTAGCACTAGCAGGAGGCGGGGTAAAAGGTGCCGCACATATAGGCGTTATAAAAGCATTAGAAGAAAATGATATAAAAATTGATGCTATTTCAGGAACTAGCATAGGAAGCATTGTAGCAAGTTTATATGCAATGGGATATAGCCCAGAAAAAATGTTAGAAATTTTTAAATATTTTGCAAAAGAAATTATGAAAGCAAACGCAAGCCATTTTGCAGGAAATTTAAAAAACTCTAGAAGATTATTAGGCTACGGACTATTATCAGGTGAAAATACAGAAATTGCATTAAGAGAATGTGCAAGGCAAAAAGGAATCACAAAAATGAAGGACATATCAATGCCAATTTCTATTCCAACTGTAGATATTGTAGAAAGTAAAAAATATGTTTTCACGAATCAAGAAAATAAAGAGGATTTTTATATAACAGATGCTCTTATAGAAAAGGCAGTTCGTGCAAGCAGTAGTTATCCAGGCGTATTTGCACCATGCGAATATTTAGGACATAAATTTGTAGATGGAGGCCTTTTAGATAATGTACCAGCAGGCGAAGTAAGAAAATTAGGAGCAGATAAAGTATTAACTGTGAAATTTTCAACAGCACTAAGCTATGAACCAAAAAGTATTTACGAAGTTGTATTTAAATCAATTGATATTTTATTTGATGCAAGAGCAGAAGATGCCATAAAACAAAGCGATTTAGTATTAGACTTAGACCTATCAGAGGCAAGCGTTTTCAACATAAAGAAAATAGACTATTGCTATAATGTAGGTTATATTACAGCACTTACAAAAATAAAAGAAATTAGAGAAATACTAGAAAAATAATATAAAAAGAAAAGAGTAATTCTCACCCTTTTTTTGCATGAAACATAATATATAGCAGAATCATTATTTAATAGAGAACTCCATATTAAATAAATTTCACTGCATAAGACGATGAAAACATGTAAAAAGAAAGGGGAAAGAAAAATGCTTAGCTACATAATCAAAGGAGAAAAAAGGCTAGAAGGAACAATATCTGTTTCAGGTTCAAAAAATGCCTCACTTCCTATCATAGCAGGAACCATTTTAAGTGCAAAAACAACTAAACTATATCATGTACCAAACATTCACGACACCCAAATTACGCTTAAAATTTTAAAGCTTTTGGGTTGCAAAGTAAAGAAAGAACGTGGTAAAATAGTAATTGATACAAAACCAATGCGAAAAACAGAAATTCCAGAAGATATGATGAGGCAAATGCGTTCCACTGTTATAATGGCAGGAGCCATTATTGGTAGATTTAAGGAAGCAACATTTTCATATCCAGGGCGGGTGTGAAATAGGAGCAAGACCTATTGATTTGCATTTAAGTGCATTTCAAAAATTAGGAATTCATATTGAAGAAAAAGGTGGATTTATCCATTGCAAATGTGATAAAATAGTAGGAACAGAAATTAATTTAGATTTCCCAAGTGTAGGAGCAACTGAAAATATTATTTTAGCTACAGTTTTAGCAGAAGGTGTTACAACAATTACAAATGCTGCCATGGAGCCAGAAATAGAAGACTTAGCAAAATTCTTAAATAAAATGGGTGCAAAAATAGAAGGCGCCGGCACCAACATTGTAAAGATAACAGGTGTAAAACAGCTAAAAGAAGTAAGCTATAAAGTTATGCCAGACAGAATAGAAGCAGGAACGTACCTTTGCATGGTAGCTGCAACAGGTGGAAAATTAAAATTATTAAATGTAGAACCAGAGCACATTACGCCAATTATTCATAAACTGCAAGAATGCGGTTGCAAAATAGAAACACAAGGAAAAGTAATTGAGTTAGAAGCACCCAAAAAGCTAAAATCAATAGATATAAAAACACTACCATATCCAGGTTTTCCAACAGACATGCAATCCATTTTTGGAAGCATGCTCACAATTGCAAAAGGAACGTCTGTAATTGTAGAAAATATATTTGAAAATAGATATAAATATACACAAGAACTCCAAAAAATGGGAGCAAAAATTCAAATTGAAGGAAAAATGGCAGTAATCAAAGGCGTTAGAAAATTAAATGCAAGCAAAGTAGATAGTCATGACTTACGTGGCGGAGCGGCTCTAGTATTAGCAGGGCTTTGCACAAAAGGAACTACGTCTGTAAATAATATTGAATATATTTTAAGAGGCTATGAAAATTTAGAAGAAAAACTACAAAGCATAGGAGCAAACATTGAAATAAAAAATACCTAAAAAGAAGGTGAAAAAGTGGCGAAGAAAACAGAAGAACAAGAAATTATTATTGGTGTTACAAGAATGCAAGAGCCTACAAATCGTAGTGCTAATGAAAAAAATAATAAAAAAGCAAAAAGTAAAAATAAAAAGAAAAAAAATCAGCAAAAAGCACAAAAAAAGAATAACACGTCAAAAAGAAAAGTGCCACCAAAAGTGGTCTCACAAGAAGAGCAAGAAAAAATAATAAAGAAAAGAAAAAGAGTTATTTTTGCTTTAAAATATGGAGCACTAAGCATTCTATTCATAACCCTTATTTTATGTGCTATGTTTTCGCCACTTTTTAATATAAAAACTATTGAAGTACAAGGAAACGAAAAGGTAACAGAGAGTGAAATTATAAGCTTATCACAAATTCAAATTGAGCAAAATACATTTCAACTAAATAAAAGAAAAATCAAAAAACAAATCAAGCAAAATGCTTACATAGGAAAAGTAAAAATTTCGAGAAAATTGCCATCTACACTTATTATTCAAGTAGAAGAAAGAAAACCAACTTATCTACTAGAATATGCAGGGGCTTATGTATATGTGGACAAGCAAGGCTATTTTTTAGAAATAGCACAAGAAAAGTTAGAAATACCAGTCTTACAAGGAGCTATTACAGAAGTTAGTGAATTTTCAGTTGGAAACCGCTTATGTACTGAAGATTTAGAAACATTATCTCTAGTTGCTCAAATCATGGAAGTGGCAGAAATAAACGAACTATCAAATCTTATTACAAGAATTGATATATCAAAGCCAAAAAACATAAAACTAATATTTGAAAAACAAGAAAAAACCGCCTATTTAGGAGATAATACAAACCTAAACACAAAAATATTAACCATTAAATCTATATTGGAAAAAGAAGAGGGAAAAGCAGGCGAAATTTTCGTAAATATAGACCTAAACAAAGAAAATGCAGTATTTAGAGAAAGAGTGTAAAAGAAGGGAGAAAAGCAATGAACAAAAATAAAATTGCCCTTACCTTGGGAATTGTATGCATTATACTAACGATTGCTATTTGCGTGCAAATAAACACCATAAAAAACGCAAATTCAACTGTATCTAAAGCATTTGCAAAAGATGAACTAAGAGATGAAGTATTAAAATGGAATGAAAAATATGAAAGAATATCTAATCAATTAAATGAAGCAGAAAAAAGATTAGCAAAAATAAGAGAAGAATCAACAAAAGATGACAGCAACTCTACTAGTAAAGAAGAACAAATTAGATTAAATAACAATTTATTAGGAATGACAAATTTAGAAGGACCAGGAATTGAAATGGTAGTTGAAGACGACCCAAATGAAATCGGACCACTAGATGACATTTATTATCATATAGTACATGATGCTGACTTAAGAGTACTTGTAAATGAACTAAAAAATGCAGGAGCAGAAGCAATATCAATAAATGGACAAAGAATTGTAAACACAACTGCAATCACTTGCATTGGCAATGTAATAAAAGTTAATAATGAAAGAATAACTTCGCCATTTACCATAAGAGCAATTGGATTTCAAGAAAGTTTAATGGGAATAGACTGGTCAGCAGGATACACAAAACAATTAAGACAATATGGAATTATTGTAAATATAAAAAAATTAAACAAAGTAGAAATACCAAAATATACAGGTGTTATTTCCGCCCAATATATGAATATTGAAAAATAATAAAAAAATCTTGCATCTTGGAAAGGAATGATAAAAAATGAATAAAAGTAAAATAATTCTTTCTACTATCATAGGAATTATTTGTATGATTTTAGTTTGTGTAATGTTTATGCAATTTAAAATTGTAGAAGAAACAGATATTACAGGAATAGAAGCAGCGAGAGAAGAAGAATTACAAACTATGCTATCAGACTCAAAAACAAGATATGAAGAAATAGAAGAAAAATTAGTAGAAACACAACAAAAAATAGCAGAATATCAACAAAAAATAGACTCAAATGAACAAGCATCTGAATTATTAGATGAAGAATTAGAACAAACTAACTTTTTACTAGGAAAAACAAATGTAACAGGAGAAGGTGTAATTGTTACACTACAAAATAACGAAGAAAAAGATATTAGTGCAAGTGATTTACGAACATTAATAAATGAGCTAAAATTAGCAGGGGCAGAAGCAATCTCAATTAATGGTTCTAGAGTCTTAAGTATGACAGAAATTGTTGATGTAAATCCATATATTTTAGTAAACGAGGAACGAATCATTTCTCCATATATTGTAAAAGCAATCGGAAATCCAATGTATCTATCAAGTGCCTTAAGCCTAAAAAATAGTGGCTTCATAGATAGTTACACAAAACTTGGAAAAACAGTAGAAATGAAGCAAGAAAAAAATATTCACATTTCAGCATATAACAGTAGTAAAAATCAATTACAATTTCGCTATGCAAAGGAGGTAGAAGAATGATACTAATTGCCATCATAATAGGGTGCATCATAGGAGCACTAATTGGAACTAACATTCCAACAATTCCATATACTTATTCTGGCTATTTAGCTATTGCCATAATTGCTGCATTAGACTCTGTATTTGGTGCCATTACGTCAAGTTTAAAAAGAAACTTTGATATGAAAATATTTCTTTCAGGATTTTTTGTAAATGCAATTTTAGCTATGGCACTAACTTATTTGGGACAAAAGTTAAATGTAGATATTTACCTTGCTGCAGTAGTTGTATTTGTAGGAAGAATGTTTAATAATTTAGGAACAATTCGTCGTTATTACGTAGAAAAACTAGCAAGTAACAAAATCATTGCAAAAGCAGAAGCAGCAATAAAACAAGCAAACGAATCAACTACTAAAGAAAAACAAAAATAAGTAACAAAGATAAGTAACGAAATAAGTAATGAAAATAAGTAATGAAAATAAGTAATGAAAATATTAAATATAAAAATTTACGGACCTTTAAAATAATAATAACTTGAAAAAAAATATACAAAAAATCAATAGAAAAAGTTATAGTAATATACATAAGAAAACATAAGAATATATTATTACAAAAATATTACAAAAATATTACAAAATTATAACAAATCTATTGACTTTTTTTGTGAAATATAATATTCTAAAGGGGAAATAATTTTAAACAAAAATGGAGGAGTTGACTTTGGCTATCGGGGATATTATTGTAGGAATTGACATCGGTACTTCTAAGGTTAGCCTAGTAGTAGGAGAGGTCAATAATTTTAATCAAATTGAAGTAATATG
Organism: uncultured Clostridia bacterium; assembly: GCA_947599825.1. Classification (GTDB taxonomy): domain Bacteria; phylum Bacillota; class Clostridia; order TANB77; family CAG-508; genus UMGS1663. The sequence goes on along the minus strand of CANQFS010000009.1, from coordinate 2,616 downwards.
CAACACAAGCCATAAGTGTAACGGAATCAAAAAAACAAAAATCATAGATGAAGATGAAATTGCATTAGCAATTAGCAAAGTAGTTCAAGAAGCGGAAGCAGAAACAGACTTAAAAATTCATTCAGCCTATGTCACGATTCCAGGAAAATACATTACAATAGTACAAAATAGTGTTGCAAGAGAAGCAAAAGACAAATATGCAGGAATATCTACAAAAGACGTAGCTTCTGGCATTATGCAAGTAAAAGACATCGAAATCCCAGAAGGAAAAACAATAATAGATATAGTAACAGATAAATTCATACTAGAAGATGGAAAAACTGTAGCAGATCCAGTAGGAAATTTAAGTTCTAGTTTTACATTAAATGCACAAGTAATATTAGCAGATAAAGACTACGTAAGGCAAATGGTTTCTATTTTCAAAAAAGCAAATCTAGAAGTAGATGGCTTAATACCTATTTGCTTAGCACAAAGAAATGTTATGCTAGACAACAATGAAATGAACGACAACATCATGCTATTAGATGTTGGAGCAGGAAACACGGATATTGGTGTTTTCGAAGGAAACGGGTTCATTTATACAAACACCATTCCACTAGGAGGAGACAGCATTACTTCTGATATTGCATTAGTATTAAACATAGATGAAGAAGAAGCGGACAAGCTAAAAAAACAATATGGTTTAGCAATGAAATCTTTTATAGATAATGACAACGAAATTATTTTAAACACTTGCCATGAAGATGTAAAATCAAAAGCAATAAAAAGTTCAGAACTAATTGAAATTATTGAAGCAAGAATTGAAGAAATCTTTTCATTAGTTAATAAAGATATTCTAAGTCAAGGAATTAAGCCAAAAATAAACAATATTGTCTTAACAGGGCAAGGAATTGCAAATATCAACAAAAGCGATGTAGCAGGAAAAGTTATTCTAAATATTCCTGTAAAAATCTCAACAGGAAGACTAGTTAGTACAGTAAGGCCAGAATATAGAACAGCATATTCTTTAGTAAGGTACATTGCAGCAAGACCATTTGCAAAAACAGTAGCAAGCAATATAGATTCCAATAAAAAGGAAAGTATAATACAAAACGTTTTAGAAAGAATAAAAGAATTCTTTTACTCGTAAAATTCTAGAGATATAAATAAAGCAAAAAAATAGCAAACAGCATAATAAATATAATAGAACAAAAAATAATAAAAATTAGTTAAAAGTTAATAAACAATAAGAAAAAAGACAAAAGCAAAATAAAAACAAAAATAAAAAAGGAGGAAATAAATCATGTTGATGGAAGGTGCAGAAGAAAATACAATGTTAGATGGAGCAGCAACAATAAAAGTAATAGGTGTTGGAGGAGCAGGAAACAATGCCGTAAATAGAATGGTAGAGTCAGGAATTAAAGGAGTAGACTTTATCGCAGTAAATACTGATAGACAAGCTTTATTATTATCAAAAGCAAGCACAAAAATTCAAATAGGAGAAAAAATTACAAGAGGACTAGGAGCAGGAGCAAATCCTGACATTGGAGCACAAGCAGCAGAAGAAAGCAAAACAGAAATTCAAGAAGCATTACGCGGAGCAGATATGGTATTTGTTACAGCCGGAATGGGTGGAGGAACAGGTACAGGGGCAGCTCCAATCGTAGCAGCATGTGCAAAAGAAATGGGAATATTAACAATAGGAGTTGTTACAAAACCATTCACATTCGAAGGTAAAAAACGTTTAACACAAGCAGACCGTGGTGTAGAAAGCCTAAAAGGAAAAGTAGATACATTAGTTGTTATTCCAAACGACAAACTATTACAAATAATAGATAGAAAAACATCTATAGTAGAAGCATTCAAAATGGCAGACGATGTATTAAGACAAGGCGTACAAGGTATTTCAGATTTAATTGCTGTACCAGGACTTGTAAACTTAGACTTTGCAGATGTAAAAACAATCATGTTAAATACAGGAATTGCACATATGGGTATTGGTAGAGCATCTGGAGAAAACAGAGCAGAAGACGCTGCAAAACAAGCTGTGCAAAATCCATTACTAGAAAGTTCAATCGAAGGAGCAAGAGGAGTTATAATCAACATTACTGGTGGTGCAAACTTAGGACTACACGAAGTAAACACCGCTGCAGAATTAGTACAAAGAAGTGTAGACCCAGAGGCAAACATTATCTTTGGTGCAGTTATTGACGAAACTCTAGACGAAGATATTGTTATAACTGTTATAGCAACAGGATTTGATAAAGGTTTAGAATCATCATCAATGAGTAGTGTTAGTAGCATTGTAGACAAAGCATGGGGAGAAAAAATCAATTCTATACCAGCTCCAATAGATAGCTCAAATTCATCAAATGATTTAGATATTCCTTCATTCTTAAGAAACAAAAAAGGAATGAAATAAGAGGAAAAATAAGAATTAAAGCAAAAACAAAAAAAACAATAAAAATTAAAACAAAAACAGAAAAACAATAAAAATTAAAACAAAAACAGAAAAACAATAAAAATTAAAGCAAAAACAAAAAGTCAATAAAAATTAAAACAAAAACAAAAAGTCAATAAAAATTAAAACAAAAACAAAAAGTCAATAAAAATTAAAACAAAAACAAAAAGTCAATA
>CANQFS010000008.1 GCA_947599825.1 uncultured Clostridia bacterium | reverse complement strand
GAGTAGCAAATGGAAGTTACTACCCCTTTATGATTAGCTATGTACTAATCTTTGCTCTGACCATTCTTTTCATTAGCTCTCATTGTTTGTTGTTTCTTTTCAGATTCAACAAGCAATTCAACTAACTTCAAGATTAGTTCTGCATTGGTCATATAGTATCACCCCTTTCATTAAAGATTTCCTTTATGAAAAGGATGTTTTTATTATACTTTAATCACCAATATTTTACAATAATTTCAATTATTTTTTATTGTGTTTTTATATTTACAGACCTTATAAAATTTGATTTTTGTTGAAAAAATGAATAATTTTAAATAATTTTGAAAATAGTTTGAATAATGAAATTTCTTAAAACCAAGTTGTATCAATACTTTTAAATGATTTTGAATAAAAATAAAAAATGCTAAATTTGGTTAAAATTTAGCATTTTTTGGTGCAGATGGCCGGAATCGAACCGGCACGGATTATTCGTCCGCAGGATTTTAAGTCCTGTGCGTCTGCCAGTTCCGCCACATCTGCAAATAATTCAGTTTATACAAATTTAGCTACACATACTGACGTTGTAACTCAGACTACGTCTTCGAACAACCTCAGCAAGTTCCGCCACATCTGCAAATATTCTTGTTTTGCAACTGACAAGTTATATTATAATACGAAAAAAATAAATTTGTCAATACCTAAATAAAAATTTGTAAAAAAATCTAAATAGTAGAATAAAAATTCAAAAAATAGAAAAAATTAAAATAGAAAAAAGAGGATATTAGAAAGAAAAGTTGAATATTTATGTTAAGTAAAACAAAAATGTAAAAGATTTACAAAAACACCAAAGATAAAAATTAACATAGAAGTTAAAATTTAAAAATAGCATTAAATGTAGTAATAATCATAGTAGAAGCCAATATATAAAAAATATAGTAATAAAAAGAAAGTATAAAATTTAGTAATATTTTTCCAAATTCCGCCATAGCGGACTAATTCTGTGCTTAAATAAGAAAAAATATAACGAGACTTTGGTGGGGAAACAAATGTATATTGAAATATTATTAAAACAAGTAAGACAAAAAAAGAAAGTAACCTTAAACAGATTGTCTGAAAAAAGTGGAATATCAAAAACGCATATTAATGATATAGAGAACAATGTTAAAGGTCCAAGTTTATTTGTTATGATACGTTTAGCAAAAGCATTAGATGTAGAAATAACAGAGCTGTATAAGGTGAAATGGTAATGCAAGAAGAAAATATATTAGAAGACGATAGTAAAAATGAAAAAGAATTTTATACGGAAAAAATAGTAGAGCAACAAAGTAAAAAAAGAAAATTAAATTATTATTACGAGGAAAGTATTAATGCTTTAATACAATATATGAAAGAACACGATGTCAATCCAAGTGAAAAATGTTGGAATCATTATGCTATCCAAAAAAAATATCTATCAAGTAAAACCATAGGCTATTTGTCCGGAATAGGCTTTAATACACTTTGCAGAAAAACAAGAAAGCAAATAAATAAAGAAAAAATAAAATAGTAAAAATATTACTATTTTTTAGTTGTGGGGCACTATTTGAATAATATCTATATTGATAAAATTCATAATGGTGCCCTAAAAATTTCAAAAAATTTGTAATATCTATGGACTTTTTAGCGAAAATAGCCTAAAATAGATAAGAAATATAAAAGGAGGAACCAAAAATGAACATATGGCATGACATCAATCCAGAAAGAATAAAAAAAGATGATTTTGTTGCAGTAATCGAAATTTCAAAAGGCGGAAGAAATAAATACGAATTAGACAAAGAAACAGGAATGCTAAAATTAGACCGTGTACTTTATACTTCCACCCACTATCCAGCAAACTATGGCTTTATACCAAGAACATATGCAGGAGATAATGATCCATTAGACGTATTAGTACTTTGCCAAGAAAAAATTGTTTCATTAGCATTAGTAGAAGTATATCCAATTGGCGTTTTAAAAATGATAGATGGAGAAGAAAACGATGAAAAAATTATAGCAATTTCCAAAAAAGATCCATTTTTAAATGTATATAAAGATATTAGTGAAGTACCAAACCATATATCAGCAGAAATTATGCATTTCTTTGAAGTATATAAACAACTAGAAGGAAAACAAACAACCATAGATAAAATCATGGGAAGAGAAGAAGCAGAAAGAATTATAGAAGAATGTATTGAAAATTATAATAAAAAATTCTCAAAATAAAGGGGAAATAAAATGTTTGAAAGAATGTTATTTAATGTAGTGGCATTAGGCTTATTTCTAATCTTATTTTTCCGTATGATACAAAAAAATGACACAAACTATTTATATATACTAACTTTGCAAGCACTAGGAATTGCTATTAGCTTCATTGCCCTTATGATTGGAATAAAATTATCAATAATATTACTAATCTTAACTTATATCCTTTCTATTATATTACCAATTATAATTATTTTAATAGAAAAAAAAGGAATTACATTAACAGAAGTTATTTTTCTATCTATATCTAAATTTTATACTAGAATGGGAATGGAGCAAAAGGCAAAAGAAGTACTATTAAAACTAGTAGAAAAAATGCCAAACAGTTTTTATGCTCATAAAACTTTAGCAGAAATATATGAAAAAGAAAATGAATTAGAAATAGCAACAGAAGAATATATTAGAACTGCAAATATTAGACCAAACGATGATAACATACAATATAAAATAGCAGATTTATTTCATCAAACTGGAAATCAAGATGGCTCTATAAAAATATTGCAAGAACTATTAAAAACGAAACCCGAATGGGAAGACGCTTCTCTTTTATTAGGAGACATTTTTCAAGAACAAGAACGATTCAAGGAAGCAGTAAGCATTTACTTAGATGCTATACAATATCACCCAGAAAATTATAATTTATACTACAATTTAGGTATGGTATATACAAGGTTAAACGACTTTCAAAGTGCAAAAGAGTATTATGAAAAAGCAGCCGAGTTAAATTCTTTACTATACCATGCAAAATACAATTTAGGCCAAATTGCATTACTATATAATGAAATAGATGAAGCAGAGCAATATTTTATTGAATGCTTACAAGATGAAGAACTAGAAGAAGATGCTTACTATTATTTAGCTTATATTGCTATGTTAAAAGGCGAAGAAGAAAAGGCAATTCAATATTTAAACACAGCAGTAGATGAAAATCCTGAAATATATGATAGAATCAGAAAAGAACTAATTTTTCAAATTATATTCCGAAAAATAGAAAAGCCTAAAAAAAATAAATCAGAGCATAAGAAACCAAAAATAAAGCCAAACAAAAAAGAAATTGAAACCATGAAACATTTAAAACATACATTTGAACTAGTAGGAAACTTAAACAACAACGACATTAAGGCAATGAGAATAATTCAAACAAAAAGAAAAGAAGAACAGGGAAAAGAAAGAGAATAATAAAAATATTAACAAAAACAATAATAAAAGAATAATAAAAAAATGCTAGAATAAAATATTACAAAAGAAAAAAAGGAGAGTGAACCAAGTGGTAAGAAATATTGCCATTATAGGTGGAGACCTAAGAATTGTAAAACTAGCAGAAATGTTAACAAAAGAAAATTTTTTTATAAAAACGTATGCTTTAGAAAAAGCAGAAAGTTTAAAAAAAATATCAAACATTTTACCATGTTCTTCTATAAATGAAACAATAAAAGAAGCGGAATTTGTTATAGGACCTATTCCACTATCTAGCAACAATATTCAAATAAATACACCTTTTAGTGACACACAAATAACATTACAAGAACTATTGGAACCTTTAAAAAACAAAATATTTTTAACAGGAAATGTAAAAAAAGAGTACAAAAATGAAGCAATAAAACAAAATGTAAAAATTATAGATATCTTAGAACGTGAAGAATTAGTAGTGCTAAACACTATTGCAACAGCAGAAGGCGCTATTCAAATTGCTATGGAAGAAACCATTCATACATTACATGGAAGCAATATTTTAATATTAGGCTATGGCAGAGTAGGAAAAGCAGTAGCTTACATGCTAAAAGGCATAGGCGCGAACGTTTTTGTAGAAGCGCGAAAAGAAGAAGATTTCGCTTGGATTAAAGTATATGGCTACAAACCAATTTTACTAAATGAATTACAAGAAAATTTAGAAAAATTTGATATCATCATGAACACAGTACCAGCAATGATATTAAAAAATGAAGAACTAAGCAAACTAAAAAAAGAATGTGTACTTATAGATTTAGCATCTTCCCCTGGAGGAATAGACCAAGAAGCAGCAAAAAGGCAAGGAATAAAAACAATATGGGCACTTGCTCTTCCTGGAAAAGTAGCACCACTTACTTCAGCAGAATTTATCAAAGATACTATTTTTAATGTTATAAAAGAGTTAGAATAGATTTGAACATAGGAGGAAAAATAAAATGAATATTACACAAGCCATTATATTAGGAATCGTACAAGGACTAACAGAACTATTACCAATTTCTAGTTCTGCCCATTTAAATTTATTTCCATGGTTATTTCAGTGGGGAGAACTAACACCATCATTTGATGTTGCATTACATATTGGAACTCTATTTTCAATTTTAGTATTTTTCTTCAAAGATTGGGTTGCCTTAATTAAAGGTGGCTACAAACAAGTAGTAAAAAAAGAAAAATCAACAGAAGGAAAAATTTTTTGGTATATTGTTATTGCCACAATTCCAGCAGGTATTTTAAGCTTAGTATTAGACAAAATATCAGAAAAAATAATAGAAGGATTATCCAGTGTATTTCACGTAGAAATAATATCAGTAGAAATGATATTAATTGCAATTGCATTAATTGTAATGGGAATTCTATTATATGTAGTAGATAAAAAAGCAAAATCAAAAATATCTTACAAAGATATTACATTAAAACAATCAATTTTAATTTCAATTTCGCAAGCGCTTGCAGCTGCATTTCCAGGCGTTTCAAGATCAGGAATCACAATGACAGTAGGAAGAAAGTTGCAAATTGATAGAGAGTCAGTTGCAAAATACTCTTTTCTATTATCTACGCCAATTGTAGCAGCAGCTGCACTATATGAAATGAAACATTTTGTCTTCGATTTGCCATTTCTAATAGGTGTTATTACAAGCTTTTTAGTAGGACTTTTTGTAATAAAATTTTTACTAAATTATCTAAAAAAAGGAAGCTTTAAAATATTTGCCATTTATCGTGTAATATTGGGAATTATTATTATAGCAATATGTTTTATAAGATAAGCTAAATATATCGAGCCATAGATTTTCTTAAAAATTTATCTAAAAGAAAATCTATGGCTTAATTTTTTACAACTAAAAAATAAGTGCAAAATTTTGAATAATTCTTTGAAAAATTAGATAAAAATAAAAAAATTATAAAATATTACAAAAATATTACATTTAAATTACAAGTATATTAAAACTATTGACTTTCAATAAAAAAAGGATAAAATAAAGACAAATTTATCATAATATGCTAAAAAAAGGAAAAATATGAAAAATAAAATAAAAAAAGAAAAGTATTTTTTGTATTTTTTTGCAAACTATAATAATATAAATTTTCAAAAAAACAAAAGAAGGAGTTATCATGCCAAGTTGTTTAGGTTTATATATTGAAAACAATTTAATTAAATATGCAAAAGTAACTAAAGAACGTGACTTACTAAAAGTAGAATCTTTTGGTGTGAAATTTTATGATAAAATTGGCGAAGCAATTAATCAAATTATTTCTGAAACATTTAGCTATAAAATACCAATTAGCATTAACTTATCAGAAGAAACTTATCAGTATTTCTACTTTTTCAACCTACTTAATAGAAATGACTTAAAAAAAGCAATAGAAACAGAGTTCGATTCATATTGCTTTGATAAAGGCTACAACAGAAATGCACTAGAAACACGTTATGCTTTAGTACCAGACATGCAAAATAACGAAAAAATAAAAGCAATTTACATCTCTGTAAATAAAGTAGAAATTAATCGAAAAATGCAAGAATTTGAAGGAAATTCTATTTCTTGTATGGCACCACTTGCTATGGCAATTCCTAATTTAGCAGATATAAAAGCAAAAGAAAACTCTCTTATTGTTAATATTGAAGAAAAAACAAGCATTACTACCATGGTAGAAGAAAAAATTTATCAAGTAGATAAATTAGAAGAAGGAATGGACATTATTTTAGACAACATTAATGCAAAAGAAAATTCTTATGCTAAAGCTTATGAAATTTGTAAAAATACTACTATTTATACTATGGAAGGAAAAGAACTTGGACAAGAAGATGAAAATTTATATCTAGAAGATATAATGCCTACATTATATCAAATTGTACAAAAAACAAAAACATTAGTAGAAAATTCTACATTGGGACATATAGATAAAATTTATATTACAGGAACAGGAAGTATCATTAGTAATGTAGATTTATACTTTCAAGAATATTTTCCAAGTATTAAATGTGAAATATTGAAACCATATTTTGTACCAGACAATATAAAAATCAATATGAAAGACTATATTGAAGTAAACTCTGCTATAGCACTTGCTATGCAAGGTTTAGGCTATGGAATCAAAACTATAAACTTTAAAAAGCAAACATTAGCAGACCAAATGCCAGACTGGTTGAAAATGGACGGAAATAGTAAAAAAGGCAAAAATAGCAGTTCAAAGAAGAAAACAAAAAGTATCTTTTCTTCTTTAAATTTATCATTTGACTTAAAAGCAAAATGGGACAATACAGAAAAATGGCTATTAAGATTAACATCAGGAATTGTAGCATTTTTGATTATCTATTTTGCAATGGTAACTTTTTTGAAAGTACAAACAGATAATAAAATAGCAGAAGTAGAACTTCTAAAAGAAGACACTAGAGAACAAATAAATTTAGCAGATAAAGATGTGCAAGCATTAAATAGTAAAGCAACTAATTATGAAACAATGACAGAAAATCTTAAAAATTATAGTAATGAAGCACAACAAAAGTTAAGAACAAAAAATGTAATTCCACTATTACTAACAAGAATAATGAATGTTATTCCAAAAGGAGTTACTTTAACCTCAATAGAAAATACCTCGTCTTCACATATTGTTATTCAAGCACAATCTAAAGAATATGATTTATTAGGATTTTTCAAAAGCAAATTAATTGTTGATGGAATTCTAAGCCCTAGCACAGTAGTTTCTACTTCTGGAGTAAAACAAAGTGGTATAGTAAAAGTTGTAATAGAAGGAGACTTGCCATGAGAAAGATATTATTAAGTATTATTATTATTTTATTTCTTGCTCTAGGCTATGTAGCCTTAAGAAATGGAATTCAATTAGGAAATGTTCAAATTTTAAGTATAGAGCAAATAGAACAAAAAGCACAAGAATTGAACACTAAAATTGAAGAAGCCAACTCAATGATTGATGTTGACTATCCAGCAAAAAGAACAGAACTAACAAAGGCAGAACAACATTTAAAAGAAGCAGAAGAAGAATATTTAAAATATACAAATGTAAGTACAGACCAAGAAATCTTAGAAGCAATGGAACAAAAAAGTTATACTATTGAATTTTTATGGACAACTTTAGGAACACATGCTAGAAAGCAAGGAGTTCTACTAACATTTGAAATTGTTTCAAGTAGTACAGGTACTAATGGCGTAAATGATATAAAATTTACAGTAAATGGTTCATATATAGCAATTACAAACTTTATTTATGCCATTGAAAACGACACAGATTTAAACTTTAGAATTCAAAACTTCAAACTATTACCTTATCAAGGAGAAATATTACAAGGAACATTTACAGTTAAAAATATAGCAGTACAAGGAAATACTTCAACACAATCAGTAAATGCAACAAGTACAACAAACACGACAGACACAACAAATACAACAAATACAGAACAATCTACCAATACTCAAGAAGATACCAATACAAATGAAGACTAAAGTAAAGGAGTAAAAAATGATTAAAACAATATTAAAAGAAATGATTATCATTTTATTACTATGTGCTGTTATCATCTTATTACTAAGTGTATTATTCTATGATGATAACCCAATTAGTAAAGTAGTTCCAAACAAAATTGCATATACCACACCAGAAAGCGTACAAAATGCATTAGAAGAAGAAACAATAGACAATGGTATACAATTACAAAATAGAGTATATGTAATAGAAGGAGCAGACTTAAATATATATCAAAAAGATAAAACGTATGACCCAAGCAAAGAAAATCCATTTGCAACAACAATAGAAAATGATGCAGGTACTACAGCAGTAGGAACTGGCACATCAAATAATAATCCATCAGGTGGACAAGCAGGAAACAATCAAAACACAGGAAACACGGGAAGTACACCAAGTAGCCCAAAAACAGGACTAAAATAATTATAATTTAGGTTATATTTATAAAATAAATATATACAAAAAATATATAAGGAGGAGTTTTTTATGTTAAAAGGACAAAAAGGTATTACATTAGTAGCATTAGTAATCACTATCATAGTACTTATCATCTTAGCTGGAATATCTATTTCTTTAGTATTAGGAGAGAATGGATTATTCAATAAAGCAAGACAAGGTGCAGAAAACTATGCAGTAGCAGCTAATGAAGAATCAGCTCAAACAGCTAACGTTGTTGGATATGTAAACAACGAAGGTTGGAAAACACAAGAATAGTTAAAAAATTATTTTTTATAACTAAATATGAGGTTACCAATTTTGTATTTAGGTAACCTCTAATTTTTTAAATAGCATGGAAAGAAAATGGAACAAATTATTTTTTATTTTTTAATTTTTTGCATTGGAACCCTATTTGGAAGCTTTTTTACTTTAGCAGTATATAGACTTCCTTTGCACCAAGACATTACACATAAACGTTCTTACTGCCCAAACTGTAATCACAAACTTGGCTTTTGGGATATGATACCTATTCTTAGCTATTTGGCATTAAGAGGAAAATGTCGTTATTGCAAAGAAAAAATTAGGATTCGTTATCTATTATTAGAAATATTAACAGGTACAATATTTCTACTATTTGCCATGTCACTTAATTTCTCATTCGAAACAGTAGCAACATTAGAAACTAGCAAATTAGTTTACTTATTAGTAGGTTTATTATATTTTGCTGGATTAATAATAATAGCAGGAATTGACAAAGAAAGATTCACAATTCAAAAATCCGTTATTTTATATGAAACAATTCTTATAACAGGGTATATGATTTATCTATATATAGTAGAAAAAGCTAATATACATAGATATGTTATATCCTTATTATTGCTTATTACGTTAATGATAATTGACAATAAATATTTGAAAAAGAAAATAGAATGTCCATATGTAGTAGAAATATTAGAATTAAGTATAATTATGGCAATTTTTTCATATCCAATAGGCTATATAATAACTGTTTTCTTAACCTTAGTAGCTATTGGTATAAAGAATATATTAACAAAATTTAGGCAAAATAATAAAACATCTTATTCAAAAAAAATACCAATTGGTTTTTATTTAACAACTTTTAATATTATCACAATAATTGTAATCAATTGGGTTGCTTGTAGGTGGTAGAATGAAACTAAAAAAATGTAGAGAAAATAAGGGAATATCAATGGCAGATGTTGCTATAGCTATATTAATTTTATGCTTATTTGCAGGCACTATAGGTTCTTTGTACTATGAACTTGCCTCATATACAGCAGAAATTAGATCAAATGCAATGGCAATACATTATGCTGTAAAAATAGCAGAAAGTACAGATAAAATGTTATATGAAGAAGTACAAGAAAGCTTAAATCAAGATATTAACAACACTTATTCATTACCAGAAAACTTTTCAGCCAATATAGAAGTAAAGAACTATAACGAAAATGATAGTAGTAAACAAGACATCATAAAAATTCTTAAAATTACAATAAATTATCAATTTTTAGGAAAATCAAGAGTTTACACTATTCAAAAATTAAAAATAAAAGAAGTGTAGAAAAGGAGACTTTTAGTGAAACAAGAAAAAGGAATAACACTAACCTCTTTAATTATATATATGATATTATTAATATTTGCTATTTCAATGTTAGCAGTAATAAGTGATATGTTCTTTAGTAATACGAAATATATCACAGAAAGTGGAAAATATATATCAGAATTTAATAAATTCAATATGTATTTTATTGAAGATGCAAAAAAGAACAATAATACTTATGAAGTAACAAATCATCAAATTATATTTGAAGACGGCACAGTATATACCTATTATGAAGCACCAGACAGTAGTATTTACCGCAATAAAGTAAAAATATGCACAAATATTACCTACTGCAAATTTACAAAAACAGAGGAAAAACAAAATAACACTATAAAAAATTTAATAAAAGTGCATCTAGCAATTAGAAGTTCAAAACTTTTTGAAATACAAAACGAATATGTATTAAGATATTGGTAATTTTATGTAATTTTCTAAAAGTACTATAGAAAGTTAAAAGAATATAGTATAATAGATTTAGAGTACAAAAGAAGGGAGAAGATGATATGGCGCTAAGACAAACACAACCAATGGGAATTGAACTTGCAAAAAGGAGAATTATTAGTGAAGAAGATATTCAATCAGCCTTAGAATATCAAAGAGAACATCCTGAAAAAAAATTAGGAGATATTTTACATATTTTACATTTATGCAATGACAACGCGCTAATTTCAGCTATAGGAGAAATTTTAGGAGAAAAAACAATTTTATTAACAGAAGAAGATATTACAGTAGATGTTTCAGAATATGTATCTTTAGACATTGCAAAAAAGAATAAAGCAATTCCATTTGAAATTGAAAACGGAAGAATAAAAGTATGTTTTGCAGATACTACTAAGCCAAGAGCAGTAGATACTATAAGACTTTTATTATTAAACAAAGGTCTTGTTATGGATAAATATATTACATTTGAAAGTAATATAGATGAAATTTTAAACTCTTTAGAGGGAGTAGTTTCAGAAAATATTGATACAAATCGAGATATCACAGGCTTAGTAGATTCAATAATAAAAACTGGTATGGAAAAAAGAGCAAGTGATATTCACTTTGAACCAATGGAAGACAAATTAAGAGTTCGTTATCGTATAGATGGAGAGCTTATTACAGCAGTAGAAATAGAACAAGAGAAACAACCACAAATTATAGGAAGATTAAAAGCTATTTCAAATATGCACCAAGAAAAACAAGAATCACAAGATGGTAGAATTTTAGAGTATCCAGACTATAACATTCGTGTATCTTCACAAAAAAATGTATATGGAGAAAAATTTGTATTAAGATTATTGAAAAAGAATGCTGGAATCAAGAAAATTTTTGACTTAGGCTTTCCAAGAGATGAAAAACTATTAAAAGACAGCTTTGATAAGAAAAATAGTATTACCATTATTGCAGCACCTACAGGAGAAGGAAAAACCACTACGTTATATAGTGTTATAGATATGCTAAATAAGCCAAGTATTAATATTACAACAATCGAAGATCCAGTAGAAATTCGTATTACAGGTTTAAACCAAGTAGAAATTGATACAAAAACATCATTTTCAGATTCATTAAGAACAGTTTTAAGACAAGACCCAGACATTATACTAGTAGGAGAAATTCGTGATAGAGAAACAGCAGAAATAGCAATGCAATCTGGACAAACAGGACACTACGTATTATCTACCATACATACCATTAACAGTGTAGAAGTTATTACAAGATTAAGAAAAATGGGAATTTCAAACTATGACATAGCAAGCACACTTGCAACATCAATTTCACAACGTCTAGTAAGAAAAGTATGTCCATATTGTAGCAAAAAAAGAGAATTCACTGAAGAAGAAAAACAAATAATGAATCATATTGCAGAGCAATATCATACTACACTAGATTTTACAGATAAAACAACTTATGAAGCAGTAGGCTGTGAAAGATGTCATCATACAGGCTATTATGATAGAGTTGCTATTTATGAAGTACTAGTAATAGATGATACCATAAAACAATTAATAGTAGATAATGCTTCTAGTATAGAAATTAGGAATAAGGCATTAGAAGGAAGCTATAAACCACTTGTTATAGATGGCTTAAACAAAGTACTAGCAGGAATAACAACTTTGCAAGAACTAAATAAAAAACTAGTTATTTTTTAAATAAAATGGAAGGGGAAAATTACAGATGATAAATATAGATAAGGTTTTAAAAATAGCAAAAGAAAAGGACGCCTCTGATGTTCACTTAATTTATTCATTAAAACCAATGCTAAGAATTGCAAGAGATTTAGTACCAATAGAAGAATGTGAAGAACTAACAGAAGAAGACTTAAACGAGATTTATGATTACTTTGTAAGAGGAAACTTAGAAAAAGATGAAACCTTTAAAAAGACCAAAAAATTGGATACATCTTTTGAATTTGATGATATACGTTTAAGGGTAAACGTATCTTATTCAGATGAAATTCCTACCTTCACTTTACGTTTAATAAAAAATGAACTTCCTAAATATGAAGACTTAGGAGTACCAGATATAGTAAGAAGAATGACATATCAACCACAAGGCTTAATATTAGTAACAGGAAAAACAAACTCAGGAAAAACAACTACACTAAATGCATTAATTAATGACATTAATGAAAATCAAAATAAAAAAATACTAACACTAGAAAGCCCAGTAGAATATAAACACACTTCTAAAAAATCTGTTATAATTCAAAAAGAAGTAGGAGCAGGAAGAGACTGCCTATGTTATAGTGACGGTGTAAAAAACTCATTAAGAGAAGACTGCGACATTGTAGTAGTAGGAGAAATTCGTGATAGAGAAACAATGGACGCTGCAATCGAAACAGCAGAATCAGGACACCTAGTAAT
The DNA here is from genome assembly GCA_947599825.1 of uncultured Clostridia bacterium. GTDB lineage: Bacteria > Bacillota > Clostridia > TANB77 > CAG-508 > UMGS1663. The sequence goes on along the minus strand of CANQFS010000008.1, from coordinate 31,554 downwards.
AGGAACCTTACATACAAAATCTTGTGCAGAAACCATAGACAGAATGATTAACTTTTATGACATTAGTGACCAAGCAAGCGTAAAATATCTAATTGCTTCACTACTAAAATTAGTTGTATCACAAAGATTACTAAAAGGAAAAAGTGGAAAATTAGTATTAGTACCAGAAGTTATGGTAGTAGATAACATTGTTGCAGGAATCATTCGAAAAGACAAAATTAGTGTATCTGAAATAGAAGATGCTATTCAAAGCAACTTAGAAAAAGGAAGTATTGGCTTAATCAATTCCATTGCAGAACTATTTGTAGATGACAGAATTACATTAGACCAAGCAAAAGCACAAATAGAAGAAAAAAATATAGAAACTTTAAATAGAACAATCATGCAATTAAAAATAAAAAAGCAAGCATATCAAGGAAACCAATAAATAAAACATAAAAAATAGAGGGGAGGAAAGAAGAAAAATGGCAGAATATGTATATAAGGCTGTAACAGATAAAGGGCTAGTAGTAAAAAATAAAGTAGAAGATACTAGCAAGCAGTCCCTAATTAGAAGACTAAAAAGTAATGGGTTAATGCCTATTCAAGTAGTACAAGTTGGCTATATGGGAAAAAACATAAAAAAGAAAAAGAAAAATGTTAGCAACATGGAAGAAATAATGCAAACAGCAAACTCTAGTGCTATTTTAAATGGAACAGCCAAAAAAGAAATATCTTGGGTAGAAAAAGTTAATTTAAAATTAGCAGCAACAGAACAAATTACAAGTCGTGACTTAGTAGTTTTTACACAAAACTTTTATCTATTAAAGAAAGCAAACTTTAACAATATTCATGCATTAAGTACAATTATAGAAAGCACAGAGAACTTATCATTACGTGGAATCTTAGAAGATATTCTAGCCGGAGTACAAGGTGGAGATTACATGTATACCACTATGGAATATTATTCTAATGTATTTCCTTATATCTATATAAATATGATAAAAGTAGGCGAATTATCAGGTTCACTTACAAAATCTTTAGAGCAAGCTGTTCGTTACTTAGACAATTCAAACGACATTTCGAGAAAAGTAAAGAAAATAGTAATTCCAAATGTATTACAATTAATAGGCTTAATCATTATGTTAGTAGTAGGAACATTAGTTGCAGTACCAGCAATTCAAAGAGTATATGACGCAGTAGGCAGTAAAGACGAAATCAATCCTATTACACTTGGATTCCAAGCTTTCGTGCTAAGCTTAATTAAATACTGGTATATTCCAACATTTATCATTGTAGGCATTGTAGCAGGCATATTATTCTACATTAATACACCAAAAGGAAAATATAATTTTCATTACTTTAAATATACTATGCCAATCTTTGGAAAGCTGATATATAGTTTAGACTTTTCAAGATTTATAAAAGCAATGCTACTAAACTTAGACAATGGAATGAGAATTCAAGATGCCATAGAAGTAAGTAAAAACGTAGTACACAATTATGTATTTCTATCTATGACAGAAACAGCAATTAACAACATATTAATAGGACAATCATGGATAGAACCATTTGAAAGATCAGGTTTAACCTCTCCTATGATAACGGAAATGTTAAAAATAGGTATGCAAACAGACCTATCTGCAATGATGCAAAAATTAGTAGAATATATGGAAATGGACATTAACAATTCACTAGAAAAAATAATGAAAGTAATGCCACAATTAATGTACTCTATTGTAGGTGTATTTATTATCTTCTTCGTATTAGTTGTATTAGTTCCATTACTAGAAGTATATATGGGTAACTTCTTATTCTCAGCAGCAGGAGTATAAAAAAAAAGCATGGAAAGATTTGGGACGCGTCCAAATCTTTCCATGTTATATGATACTTACACTATGCTACTTCAATAACCAAGATTCGCTGTATGTCATGTCTCCCAAAATAAGTAAATTCTGTATCAGATTTACAAGGTTTATTAGAGAAATCATAACCACGAAAACAGAATCTTGTTAATTGTGAATAATTATGTCCAAACAACTTTGTTCCTAATCTTGAAATCTCTGGAGAAAAAGCATGTGTTTCATGTAATGTATACCATTCACTTACTGAATAATCATCTAGATAGTTATGAAAGTATACATTATAGTCACAATTGTTACGCTTTAGCTCTTTTAGAATGTCTTCATGAATTATAATTTGTGTATTTAGATTTGCACTTAATTCTTCTGCAATAATTTGGAAAACATTTCCTGCATCATTTAATGATAAAGTCCGTTCTTCAAGTATCATATAAATACCTCCTTTAATACTTATTTTGTTGTTTACTTGTTATATATGTTAACTCCAAAAGGAGATTATAAAATTAAGTCTAGTCAAATACTAGAAACTTCAAAAATTATATCATAGTTTTATGCAAAATGCCAGTACATTCTCTAAAAAAACGAATTTTTGGAAATCTTTCCAAATTTGACAAGAAGGAAAAAAAGTGATAAAATACAAAATAGTGGTTACCATATATGGTAAAGAAGAGATTTAAATTTATAAAAAATTGACAAACGTTGCTAAAAGTCAATAAAACAAAAAAATAAAATGAGATTCAAAATAAAATGGAGAGTATACAAAAATATTTTATCGCTTAGAATCAAAATAGTTTTTTACAACTATTTTTTTTCGTTTTGTTATAGAAAGATATAAATTTAAATGCGTAAATAAAAGAAAAAAAGAAGGAGAGAACAAAATATGACAGAAGAAAGAAGAGAAAATCAGCAAAAAGCACGAACACCTTACAAACGTAATACAAGAATGCAAGAAAAAGTAGAAAGAAAATTAGAAGGTCAAGAAAGACAAGAGTTAAAATTAGAAAAGAAAGAAAATAATCAACAAGTTGCAAATGTAAAGAGAGAAACAAATAAACGAGAAGTAACTACAAAAAGAGATTCAAAAAAACAAGAAACAATAGCAAAGAGAGAAATGGATAAACAACTAACAACTAAAAGGAGAGAAACAAAAAGAGAAAACAAAAAAGAACAAGAGGAAGCAAATACAACAGAAAAAAGAAAAAATTACAGCAAAAGACAACCAAAGTTTGAATTCAAAAAATCTAGCTTAAAAATTATTCCTCTAGGGGGATTAGAAGAAATTGGTAACAATATGACAATTTTTGAATATGAGGACGAGATTATTGTAGTAGACTGTGGACTAGAATTTCCAACAGATGATATGCTAGGAGTTGACTTAGTAATTCCAGATGTAACCTACTTAGAAAGAAATAAAGAAAAAATTAAAGGTTTTGTTATTACCCATGGGCATGAAGATCATATTGGAGCAATTCCTTATATATTAAAGCAAATCAATGTACCAATTTATGGAACAAGACTAACCTTAGGGCTAATAAAAAATAAATTAGAAGAGCATAAATTATTAAGAAGTACAAAAATGTATGAAGTAGAAGCAGGTCAAACGATTCACTTTGGAAAAATGAAAGTAGAATTTATTCGTAGCTGTCATAGCATTCCAGATGCTGTTATGCTTGCAATATATACACCGGTAGGAACAGTGCTTCACACAGGAGACTTTAAAATAGACTATACACCAATAAATAGTGAAATAACCGACTTTAATCGTTTAGCTGAAATTGGTAGTAAAGGAGTACTTGCTTTATTATCAGATAGTACAAATAGTGAAAGAAAAGGCTATACTATGTCAGAAAGAACAGTAGGGCAAGAATTAGACAAACTATTTGTAAATTGCAAAAAGAGAATAGTAGTAGCAACATTTGCCTCTAATGTGCATCGTGTGCAACAAATTGTAAATGCTGCAGTTGCAAATGGCAGAAAAATTGCTGTATGTGGTAGAAGTATGATTAATATGATAGAAACAGCAAGGTCTCTAGGATATATAGATGTACCAGAAAATATATTTATAGATATAGATATGATTCAAAACTATACAGATGAGCAATTAGTTATAATTACTACAGGTAGCCAAGGTGAAACAATGTCTGCACTAACAAGAATGGCAGCAGGAGAGCATAAAAAAATTGTTATAACGCCAAACGACTTAATCATTATATCTGCAAATCCAATTCCAGGAAATGAAAAATCTGTATCCAAAGTAATTGATGACTTACTTCAAATAGGGGCAGAAGTGGTATATAGTGCACTTGCAGATATTCACGTATCAGGACATGCTTGCCAAGAAGAGCAAAAATTGATTTTTGCTCTAACAAAGCCAAAATACTTCATTCCAGTACATGGAGAATATAGACAACTAATGGCACACGCTGAAACAGCCAAAATGATGGGTGTAGAGCCACAAAATATTTTTATGAGTACTAATGGACGTATAATAGAAATGAATGAACAAGAAGCAAAGCAAACAGGAACAGTGCCATGTGGAAAAATATTAGTAGATGGCTATGGTGTAGGCGACGTAGGCAATGTAGTATTACGTGATAGACAACACTTATCACAAGATGGACTTATAGTAATAGTAATGACAATGGATCAAGCAACAGGAGAAATAGTAGCAGGTCCAGACGTTATTTCAAGAGGATTTGTATATGTAAAAGAATCTGAAAACTTAATGGACGAAGTAAAAAAATTCATTCGTGAAGAAGTACAAATATTAGAAAATAGAGGAATTCGCGACTGGTCTACAATTAAATCAACATTAAAAGACCATATAAGAGACTATATTTTCCAAAAAACAAAAAGAAACCCAATGATACTACCAATTATTATGTCACTATAATTTCCATTTGGGATTTCTGTACCTTCACAAAATGTAATTTTCAAATTATAAATATATTTATATAATAATAAAAAGGCTCCCAATTTATGGAGCCTTTTTGTGGTTGGTGCTAGTTTCTCTGTGTTGCAGAAGAGTACATTGCCGATAAACTATCGGCTTCAGGGTTAAACCCATTCTGAATCAACTGTTCCCGAACAAGATCATCAATGTCCCTGCCCTCTGCTGCAATTTTTGTAGTTTCTGTCGGCATGTTCTTGCAACCTCCTATTTAGATGATAACTATATTATAACATAGTTTTACATAAAAATCAAGCAAAATTGTAAAAAAATACCATTTTGCATACCTCTTTTTTTAGCAATAAATTGCTATTTGAAACAAGACTTCAATAAAAATACAATAACATTAAAACTTACCACTATATTGTAAATTTTAATCACTGTCCCTAAAATTTCCAATCAAAATGTCTTGTAAATCGCAAGAAACTTTGATATAATAGGCAAAACTAAAAGACAATAAGGAAAATAACTGGAAATAAAAACCGTAGGAGGAAATAAAAAATGGATTATAAAGAATTAGCAAATTTAATATTTCCAAATGCAAAGGAAATATCTTATTATGAAGAAAAATATAAAGCAAGAAATTTAAAAGAAGGAGCCATTGTAACTAGATTTGCACCAAGTCCAACAGGATTTGTTCATTTAGGTTCTTTATACCAAGTAGTAATTGCTAGAAAAATGGCAAAACAAACTGGAGGTGTGTTCTTTTTAAGAGTAGAAGATACTGACCAAAAAAGAGAAATAGAAAATGGTGTAACAGGAATTATAGAATCTTTAAGAGATTTTGGCTTAACACCAGATGAAGGAATGACAAGTGAAACAGAAGAAATAGGAGAATATGGACCATATAAGCAATCATTAAGAAAAGATATATATGAGGCGTATGCAAAATATCTATTAGAACAAGGAAAAGCTTATCCATGTTTTGCAACACCAGAAGAATTAGAAGAAATGAGAGAAAAGCAAGAAGCAGCAAAAATTAGACCAGGATATTATGGAGTTTGGGCAAAATATAGAAATTTAACGCTAGAAGAAGCGGCAGAAAAAATTAAAAATGGAGAGCCATATATTATTCGTCTAAAATCAGAAGGAAGAGAAGATAGAAAAATAAAGCATCATGATGTAATTAAAGGAAATGTAGATTTCCCAGAAAATGACCAAGATATTGTTATAATAAAAGCAGATGGACTTCCAACTTACCATTTTGCACATGCAGTAGATGACCACTTAATGGGAACAACACATGTAATTCGTGGAGATGAATGGCTATCTTCTGTACCACTTCATTTACAATTATTCCAAATGCTAGGCTTCAAAGCACCAAAATATGCTCACATTGCACCAATTATGAAGGAAGATGACGGTGGAAAACGTAAACTTAGCAAACGTAAAGACCCAGAAGCAGCAGTAAGTTATTATACCGAAATTGGTGTACCAAAAGAAGCAGTAGTAGAATATTTACTTAATATTGCCAATTCCAATTTTGAAACATGGAGAAAGCAAAATCCAAATGCTAGCATTGACGAATTTGAACTACAATTAAATAAAATGAGTGTAAGTGGAGCATTGTTTGATATTGTAAAAATTCTAGACATTTCAAAAACAGTAATTTCAAAATACACAGCAGAGCAAATATATGAAGAAGCATACAATTGGGCTAAAAATTATGACTCTGAATTATTAGAAATGTTACAAGATAAAGAATATGCATTAAAAGTATTTGGCATTGAAAGAGGAAATGTAAAACCTAGAAAAGACATTGCAAAATGGTCTGATGTAAAAGAAAATATTGAATATATGTATGACAATAAGTTTGAAGAAAAAGAAAGAGAATATGAATTCCAAAAAATAACAGACAAAGAACTAATCAAAAAGATTTTAACATTATATATGGAAAAATATTATAATGAAAACGATGACAAACAAACATGGTTTGACAAAATAAAAGATTTAAGTGAAGAACTTGGCTTTGCAAGAGAGGTAAAAGAATATAAGCAAGAACCAGAAAAATGGCCAGGTCACGTAGGAGACATTAGCACAGTATTAAGAGTAGCTCTAACTTCAAGAAGCAATACACCAGATTTATATGAAATTATGCAAGTATTAGGAAAAGCAAGAATAGAAAAACGTTTTAAATTATTTTTGGCTTTATAAAAATATGAATATGAGTTAAGCTGTATATAAACCAAAAGAAAGAGATGAATGTAAAATGGAGTATCAAGTTGGAGATATTGTAAGAACAAAAAAACAGCACCCTTGTGGGAGTAAATTATGGGAAATTACTAGAATTGGTGTAGATTTTAAATTAAAATGTTTGGGTTGTGGACGTGTCATTATGTTAGAAAGACCAAAGGCATTAAAAATAATAACAAAAAAAATTGAAAGTAAAACATAAAAATAAGACTTATCAAAATAATTTGATGCATTTTGATAAGTTTTCTTTTTTTAATTAATATATTTTTCTATTTCTTCCCAAACTTTTTCTGTATAAATTTTTCTTTCAGAAGAAAAAGGTAAAAATTTTAAATCTTTCAAAGGATTTAAAGCATTTTGTAAATCTTCTACTTGCTTGTCTACTTTAGTAATAGCAATTTTATCTGCCTTGTTACAAATTACAACACAAGGTCTTTCAGAGTCAATAATATAACGATACATAAGTCTATCATTTTCTGTTGGTTCATGCCTAATATCAAGCAAAAATATAATAAGTGAAATATTATTACTTGTATTTAAATATTCCTCAATAAAAGTTCCAACCTTTGCTTGTTCTTGCTTAGACATTTTACTATAACCATAACCCGGTAAATCTACAAAATAGAAAGTATTATCAATATTATAAAAATTAATTTGTCTTGTTTTACCAGGCTCAGAGCTAGTTCTAGCAAGGTTTTTGCGATTTACCATAGTATTAACAAAAGAAGATTTCCCTACATTAGACTTTCCTACAAGAACAATTTCTGGAATTCCATTATTAGGGTATTGGGCAGGCTTTACAGCTGATATTTCAAATTTTGGATTTTTAACTAACATTTTTTTACTCCTTATGTCAGTATCATATCATAGATTGTTACTTATTTCAATGATAATTGTAACAAAAAGAACTGCCTTTAAACAGTTCTTTCTTAAAATTATTTTTTAACAACAATCTTTTCAAGCCCACCCATATAAGGACGTAAAACTTCTGGAACGATTACGCTTCCATCTTCCTGATAGTTATTTTCCAAAATTGCAATAAGCATACGAGGAGGAGCAACTACTGTATTGTTTAAAGTATGAGCATAGTAATTTCCTTTTTCTCCTTTAATACGAATGCCAAGTCTACGTGCTTGTGCATCTGTTAAGTTAGAGCAACTTCCTACTTCAAAATACTTTTTCTGTCTTGGACTCCATGCTTCTACATCACAGCTTTTTGCTTTTAAATCTGCTAAATCTCCAGAACAGCACTCTAAAGTACGAACAGGAATATTCATACTGCGGAATAATTCTACAGTATAACTCCACATTTTATCATACCACTCATAACTTTCTTCTGGCTCACAAACAACAATCATTTCTTGCTTCTCAAATTGATGAATTCTATAAATACCACGTTCTTCTAAACCATGCGCACCTTTTTCTTTTCTGAAACAAGGTGAATAAGAAGTCATAGTATAAGGTAAATTTTCTTTATTCAATATCTGTCCTTTAAATTTGCCAATCATAGAATGTTCAGAAGTACCAATTAAATATAAATCTTCGCCTTCAATTTTATACATCATAGCGTCCATTTCTTCAAAGCTCATAACGCCAGTAACTACATCAGAACGAATCATATAAGGTGGAATGCAATAAGTAAAGCCTTTGTTAATCATAAAATCCCTAGCATAAGTTAAAACAGCAGAATGAAGTCTTGCAATATCTCCCATTAAATAATAAAAACCATTTCCAGCTACTCTACGAGCAGAGTCAAAGTCAATTCCATTTAGTTTTTCCAAAATTTCTCCGTGGAAAGGAATTTCATAATCTGGAACAATAGGCTCTCCATATTTTTTAATTTCCACATTTTCGCTATCATCTTTTCCAATAGGAACAGAAGGGTGAATAATATTTGGAATTTTCATCATTTTTTCTTTAATTTCATTAGAATATTGCTCTTCCAATTTTTCATTTTCCACTAATTCATCATTAATTTGTTTTACTTTTTGCTTAATTTCCTCTGCTTCTGCTTTTTTGCCTTCCTTCATAAGGTTTCCAATTTGGCTACTTAACGTATTTCTAGAAGATCTAAGTTCGTCGCCTTTTAGCTTAATTTCTCTGTTTTTGGTATCAAGTTCAATTACTTCATCTACTAAACCAAGTTTATGGTCTTGAAACTTTTTCTTAATATTTTCTTTTACAACTTCAGGATTTTCTCTTACAAATTTAATATCCAACATAAAAAAATTCCGTTCCTTTCTCACTTTGCTTATAAGGCATTATAATAAACACCTCTTTTTAATACTCGCATTTTAGCACAAAAATGGTATAAATTCAATTGTTTTTCTTTAATTTCTTCAAAATTGCTACTACATATACTATGTTATAAGAAATATTTTGAAATCACAATAAAATTATAAATGAAAAATAGTTATAAAAATTTTTGGAGTATAAAAAAATTAACTTGGGAAAATATAGTAAAAAAGGAGAAAGTATGTTACTAGAAATCATAAAATTTTTCATCTATTCATTACTTATAGTAATAATTGCAAAATATGTGTTAGTAGGCTTACTTCGCAAACTTGCGGAAAGTTTAAATTTATCTGCAAAAACAGTAGGAAATATAGCAGGACTTGCAACATCTGTGCCAGAACTATTAACGGTTTCTTTTTCAGCATTTGCAGGCTTAGCAAGTGCTAGCATTTATAACATTATTAGTTCAAACGTTATAAATTTTTTGCAATATAGTGCTTCTATATTTTTCAATCATAACCAAAGAATATTAAAAAATATGGCAATACGTATAGATGTTATACTAGCTATAACTACAATACTAATACCAATTATTTTAGCAATATTCAGCATAGAATATGTTCCATCAATCATACCTATGTTTATTTTGCTATGCATGCTATTCTATTATATCAATCATAACGCACATATCCTTTACTTAGAAAAGCAAGAAGCTAAAATAGAAGAAAAAATAGAAAAAGAAAAGAAATGGGTAAAAGGAAAAACAAAATTAGTAGTAAAATATTCGTTTTTCCTTTTAATTACAAGTGCCTCATTATACATTATAGGAAATGCCCTAAGTGTTTGCCTAGAAAATTTAGCAGAATTTTTTGGAATTTCTGAAGTTATACTTGGAATTGCACTAGGATTTATAACTAGCATTCCAGAACTAATTACTTTTTTTGAATCGCAAAAATACTATAATGAAACTTCCAATATAGAATTAGGAGTAGTAGAAGCCACAAATAATTTACTAACATCAAACATATTAAACTTATTTATTATTCAATCTATAGGCATTATTATTTATCAGTGCTTTTAGAAAAAAATGGAATAATCAAAAATAAAAAGGGATACACTATTAACAAGAATTATTTGAAAAGGAGATTTGAATATGCAAGAAGATGAATATAAAAAAGAAACGAAAGTATTAGATAAATCAAATGAGGAAAAAGAAATAGAATTAATGGTTAGCATTATAAAAACAAAAAAAGAATTAGAAGTTGCAAATCTTAATTTTGAATATGCACAAGAAGATTTAATAGATTATTATACTTATCAAATAAAAGCAATGAGAGCAAAATTTGACTACTTATTAAAAAAAGCAAAGAAAAAAGGTTTAGCCTTAGATATGATAGAGCAAATTGATATAAATTACAATAAAGTAATTTAGGCATATTTGTCCCAAAATAATCATACAAATAAAGTAAGAAAAGAAATAAAAAGGTGATTATTTTGGACGGAAATACAATTATTGTTTATTTAGCGTGTATTATATTCTTATTTATAATAGGAAGATTTTTTATATTGCCTCTAAAAAGCATAGCAAAACTAATAGGAAACTCTGTACTGGGTGGAGTTCTTATATTTGTTGCTAATGCTATAGGAGGCTTATTTAATTTCCACATAGGACTTAATGTAGGAACAGCAATCATAACCGGCATATTAGGAGTGCCAGGAGTAATTTTACTAGTTTTCCTAAAATTGTTTATATTTTAGGAACGAGGATTAAAATTATTCCACAGTTACCGATTTTGCTAAATTTCTTGGCTTATCTACATCTAAATTCTTTTGTTTTGCTATGTAGTAAGAAAAGAGTTGAAGAGGAACAATCGAAAGAGCAGGAGATGTAAAGCGACTTGTTTTTGGAATAGTAAAAACAAAATCAAAAATATTTTTTGGTAACTCTTGATTAGTAACAATAAAAGTCTTTGCACCTCTAGCAATTACTTCTTGTAAATTACTAATAGTTTTTTCTAGTAAAGCTTCTTCAGTTAAAATGCCAACTACTGGTGTATTTTGTTCAATTAATGCAATAGGGCCATGCTTTAATTCACCAGCAGGATAAGCTTCTGAGTGAATATAAGAAATTTCTTTTAGCTTAAGAGAAGCTTCTAAACAAGTTGTATAGTCAATTCCACGACCTAAGAAAAACATATCTCTTTCAAAAGCAAGCTGTTTAGCAAGAATTTGAATTTTATCTTTATGTTCCAAAATATTTTCTATTTGCTTAGGTAGTTGCAATAAATCCTCTTTTAAAACTTCTAAATCCTTGTCAGAAGCGGTTTTTAATTGTTTTGCAAACAAAATAGCAAGCATGCAAAGCAAACAAACCTGAGAAGTATATGCCTTTGTTGAAGCAACAGCAATTTCAGGACCAGCGTAAGTATAAAAGCATACATCTGCTTCTCTTGAAATTGAGCTACCCATTACATTAGAAATAGCAATTGTCTTTGCTTTCTTTTGCTTAGCAAGTTTTAAAGCAGCAATAGTATCAGCTGTTTCGCCAGATTGACTAATAAAAATGCAAAGAGTATGAGAATCAATAATAGGGTTACGGTATCTAAATTCAGAAGCAACTTCAACAAAAGTAGGAATTTTGCATAAAGTCTCAATGCACGTTTTACCCACTAAACCAGCATGCATAGCGGTTCCACAAGCTACAATATAAATTTGAGAAAAAGAAGAAGATAAATGTAAGTCTATATCCTGATTCAAAGTATCAAAAATAGCTTGAGGCTGTTCTTCTATTTCTTTCAACATGAAATCTTCATAACCATTTTTATTGCTAGAATTACGACTAAGAGAACTATGAATAAGCTCCTTTTCATGTTCTAATAAATCAAAGTCGAAAAAATGAATAATATCACTTTCCAAAAATGATATTTCATTATCATCTAAAAAATAAAAATCTCTAGTATATTCTAAAATAGCAGGAATATCAGAAGCAATATAATATTCGTTTTTACCTTTTCCTACAACTAAAGGGCTATTCCTTCTTGCTAAAATTATTGTTTGAGGAAAATATTTACAAAGAACTAAAATAGCAAAGCTTCCTTCTAATTTCTTACAAGCCAAAGCTACAGCTTGCAAAAAGCCATCTTTTGTTTTTTCTTGTTTTTCATAATAATAATGAATTAAGTTAGGAATTACTTCAGTATCCGTTTCCGAGAAAAAACTATAGCCTTGCTCACATAAAAAATGGCGAAGTTCTTTGTAATTTTCAATAATTCCATTATGAACTAAAGCAAAAGTATGACTATTATCTTCATGAGGGTGGGCATTTTCTTTAGAAGGCTTACCGTGAGTTGCCCATCTAGTATGAGCAATACCAATATTTCCCCCGCACAAGTCTTTTTCAATTAAATCTTCTAAATTTTTTACTCTTCCCTTTGACTTTTTAATATTAATTGAATTTCCTTCTAAAACCGCTATTCCTGCCGAGTCATAACCTCTATATTCCAAGTTTTTAAGTCCATTTAACAAAATAGGAGTACAATTTTTTTCTCCTACATATCCAATAATTCCGCACATAATAAAACCTCCCTTTTAAAGTATATTATTAAAATAAGCATAAAAGGTTTCAACATTTTAAAAATTTTAGGCTCATTTTTATATAGTAGGAAAGTTCTAGCAAAATTATAAAAAACTTTTTTTCTTTTTATATAGTAGGAAAGTTCTAGTAAAATTATAAAAAACTTTTTTTCTTTTTAAATTCGTGGTATAATACAAAAAGAGGAAAAGAAAAATGTTTGATATTGAACAAGAACTAAAAAAATTGCCTCATAAGCCAGGCGTTTATATAATGCATGACAAAGATGATAACATTATTTATGTAGGGAAAGCTATTTCTCTAAGAAATCGTGTAAGGCAATATTTTCGAAAAAATAAAAAAACAAAGCGAATTGAAAATATGGTTTCTCTAGTTGACCACTTTGAGTACATTGTGGTAGATAATGAAGCAGAAGCCCTTATTTTAGAGTGCAATTTAATTAAGAAAAATCGTCCAAAATTCAATGTTTTATTGAAAGATGATAAAACGTATCCATATATAAAAATTACTTTGCAAGAAGATTATCCTAATATATACATTACAAGAAGAATGTTAAATGATGGTGCAAAATACTTTGGACCTTATGCCTCAGCAGGAGCAGCCAAGGAAATGTTAGACTTCATAAAAGAAAAATTTAAAATAAGGCAATGCCGTACTTTTAAATATAAAGATAGACCTTGCTTAAACTATCATATAAAAAAATGTTTAGCACCTTGCCAAGGCTATGTTTCAAAAGAAGAATATCGAAAGCAAATTGATGAAATTATGCTTATGCTAGAAGGAAAAACAGAGAAAATTATAAAACAACTAGAACAAGAAATGCAAGAATTATCAAGTAAAATGGAATTTGAAAAAGCAGCCTATGTAAGAGATAAAATGATTGCTATTGAACGTATTTCAGAAAAGCAAAAGGTATCTAACATTACTGAAAACGACATAGATGTTATTGGCTTTGCAAGAGGTGACTTTGAAGTTTGCATAGAAGTTTTCTTTGTACGCAAGAGCAAAATGATAGGAAGAGAGCATTTCTTCTTAAAAAATATGGAAGATGAAACAGAAGAAAGAATTGTTTCGGAGTTTGTAAAACAATACTATATTGGAAGAACAATTTTACCTAACAAAATTATGATGAAAGAAGAAATAGAAGATAAGGAATTAATTCAAGAATCATTAAGCAAAATTGCAGGAAGAAAAGTAGAAATAAAAACACCACAAAAAGGCGAAAAGCTAAGATTAGTGGAAATGGCAGAAAGAAATGCTTTAATTACATTAGAAAATAAAAACAAAGAGCAATACAATGTTTTAGCAGAACTAAAGGAAGTTCTAAAATTAGAAAAAATGCCAAGAAAAATTGAATGTTATGATATTTCGAACTTATCTGGAACAAATATGGTAGCAGGAATGAGCGTTATGCAAGACGGCAACATTAAGAAAAACTTAGCACGAAGATTCAAAATAAAAACAATTTATTCACAAGACGATCCAGCATGTATGAAAGAGGTCATTCAAAGAAGATTAAAACATTCTATTGAAGAAGAAAATGGAAGCTTTGGAAGGCTGCCAGATGTTATTTTTGTAGATGGTGGAATTACCCAAATAAGAGCAGGCATAGAGGCAGTAAAAAGTTATAATTTAACTATTCCTGTATTTGGAATGGTTAAAAACGATAAGCACCAAACAAGAGCCTTAATGGACGAAAATCGAAAAGAACTTAAGATATCACAAGAATTGTTAAACCTAATTACGCGTTTTCAAGATAGTGTTCACGACACTGCAATTGGATATCATAAAAAATTAAGGGAAAAAGAATTAACTCATTCTGCTTTAGATGACATTGTAGGAATTGGAGAAGCAAAGAAAAAATTGCTAATGCAAACGTTTGGCAGTGTAGAGAAAATAAAAGAGGCTAGCATCGAAGAATTAACAAAAGTAAAAGGAATAACAGAAAGTTTAGCAAGGAAAATAAAAAATAATTTTTAAAAAAGAAAGTAGAGGGGAAAAATGCCAGAACCAATAGAAGTAACAAATATGAAACAAAACGCAAGCAATCGAGAATATGTACTAAAAACAGTAAAAGAAAATGGAAAATTGTTAGAATTTGCAGATGAAGAATTGAGAAATGACAGAGAAATTGTACTAGAAGCGGTAAAGAATAATGCAGAAGCCTTAGAATTTGCATCAGATACTTTAAAAGAAGATAGAGAAATTGTGTATGAATCAGTTAGTAAATTAGGCTGGACTTATTGCTATGCCAAAGAAAAATTATTAGAGGATAAAGAACTATTGATGAGTGGACTAAAAATAAGTGGGCAAATTTTATACTATGCAACACAAAAAATGCGTGATGATAAAGAAGTGGTAAAATTAGCGGTAGAAAATAAGCCAATTATTCTAAAATATGCTAGTAGTAGGCTAAAAAATGATAAAGAAATAGGACTTCTTGCTATGCAAAAAGATAAAAGTGTATTTCAATTTTTAGGAGAAGACTTAAAACAAGATGAAGAAATAATAGCATTAAAATAAGGAGGAAAATCATATGCCAGGAATGTTGTATCATCTTAGTTTTGCACAGCAAGTTTATAATAAATTAAGTCCTACTTTGTTACTTGATAAAATCAATTTTATGGCTGGAAACTTAATTCCGGACTTAGCAAAAGCAGACAAGCAAAAAACTCATTATAGAAAAAAAGCATCTAATGGTTTGTTGTGGGTGCCAGACTTAGAACAAGCAAAAAAAGAATTATATTTTCCAAACAATTCTGTAAAATTTGGAATGTACGCTCATTTGTATTTAGATTATTATTTTTTTGAAAAATTTTTAATAGATTCTTTTATATGGGATAAAGAAAGTAAAAAAGTAATAAATCCAAGAAATAATATAGAGTGGAGTTTTAGTGATTTCTTTTCTGAAAATGGTCTGTATAAAAGTTATGGAGAAATTAACTATCTTATGCTTAAAGATAAGCACATTTCTATGAAAAGCTTACAAGAAATTCCAGAAATATTACCAAATACAGGAATTGCTCTTTTTGATGAAAGAGTAGAGAAAACATGGAAAAAAGAACTAGAAGGATATTTGTCTAGAAAAATAGAATATACTGGAGAAATTCTAGACTATCCTAGTTTTTGGAATTTTATAGAAGAAACAGCAGAGCAATTTGCAAAAGAAGTTTTGAAAAATTAAGCGAAAAGTTACGCAAAAGTTTGATTTTGCGTAACTTTTTTTGCAAGTTTTCTTGTAATTTACAGAAAAAAAAGGTATAATAACAAAAGTTTGAAAAATAATTGCGTTTGCATTTTAGGAAAGGAAATAATAAATATGAAAGTAAGTAGAGAAGAAATTTTGCATATAGCAAAACTAGCCAACTTAAATTTAAAAGAAGAAGAAATAGATACTTATTTACTACATTTGCAAGACATTTTAAATTTTGCAAACATTGTAAATAATGCACCAGTAGAAGGTTTAGGAGAATCTTTTGGAGTAAATGAAAACGAAAACGTATTTCGTAAAGACGAAATAAAGGTATTTGAAGATAATGAAGCATTACTTGCAAATGCCCCAGAAAAAGAAAGAAATATGTTTAAAATACCAAAGGTAATTCAATAAAATATGATAATAAAAGTTACCAAAAGGGACAGATGTACCATTGGGGACGTTTCCTAAAGGTACATAGAAAGGAGAACAGATGGATATTACAGAATTAACTGTGCATGAATTGCAAGAAAAATTAGAAAAAAAAGAAATTACAATAAGCCAAATTATAAAAGCCTATGCAAATAGAATTGAAGAAAAGGAAAAAGATGTGCAAGCCTTTGTTACAACACTATGTAATGAAGCACAAGAAGAAGCAAAGCAAATAGAAGAAAAGGTAGCAAAAGGAGAAATTACATCAAAACTTGCAGGCATTCCTATAGGAATAAAAGACAACATTTGTACAAAAGGAATAAAAACAACTTGTAGCTCTAAAATGTTAGAAAACTTTGTATCACCTTATGATGCAACCGTTGTAGAAAAATTAAAAGAAGAAAATTTAATAAATCTAGGAAAATTAAACATGGACGAATTTGCTATGGGTGGTTCTACCGAATATTCTGCATTTCATGTAACAAGAAATCCATGGAATTTAAATACAGTACCAGGAGGGTCTTCTGGAGGAAGTGCAGCAGCCGTTGCTGCAAACTTAGTGCCATGGGCATTAGGTTCAGATACTGGTGGCTCTATTCGTCAGCCTGCTTCTTTTTGCGGAGTAGTAGGCTTAAAGCCAACCTATGGCTTAGTATCTCGTTATGGCTTAGTAGCATTTGCTTCATCTTTAGACCAAATAGGTCCAATTACTAAAGATGTAGAAGATGCAGCAATTTTACTAAACATTATCACAGGACATGACGAAAAAGATACAACTTCTGAGGCAAAAGAAAAGGTAGATTATACTAAATGCTTAAAAAATGATGTAAAAGGCTTAAAAATAGGAATTCCAAAAGAATTCTTTGGAGAAGGAATAAATGAAGAAGTAAAGAAAAGTTTGCAAGAAGCCATTGAAACTTATAAAGAAATGGGAGCAAAAGTAGAAGAATTTTCGTTAGATATTGCAAATTATTCTTTAGCAACTTATTACATTATTGCTTGTGCAGAAGCAAGTTCAAACTTAGGAAGATTTGATGGAATTCGCTATGGATATAGAACACAAAACTTTAGCAATTTAAAAGATATTTACCGCAATTCTAGAAGTGAAGGATTTGGCCCAGAAGTAAAAAGAAGAATCATTTTAGGAACTTATGTACTATCTTCTGGTTACTATGATGCTTATTATAAAAAAGCACAACAAGTAAGAACTTTAGTAAGAAAGCAATTTGAAGAAGCATTTGAAAAATATGA
The DNA here is from genome assembly GCA_947599825.1 of uncultured Clostridia bacterium. Lineage (GTDB taxonomy): Bacteria > Bacillota > Clostridia > TANB77 > CAG-508 > UMGS1663. The sequence goes on along the minus strand of CANQFS010000008.1, from coordinate 13,867 downwards.
CATACTATTAACACCAACTTCACCAACAGTAGCATTTGAAATAGGAACCAAATCAAGCAATCCACTAGAAATGTATTTATCAGATATATGCACAGTATCTGTTAATATTGCAGGACTTCCAGGAATTTCAATTCCATGCGGAGTAGATTCTAAAGGTATGCCAATAGGAATGCAACTAATTGGAAAGCGTTTTGGAGAAGAAGAAATTTTAAATGCTGCTTATACATTTGAACAAAAAATTAAATTTAGAGAAAGTAATAAGCCACAATTTAAAGGAGGTGTGTGCTAATATGGCAAGAGAAGATTATGAAATTGTAATAGGGCTAGAGGTACACGCAGAATTATCTACAAAAACAAAAATCTTTTGTAGTTGTCCAACCGAATTTGGAGCAGATCCTAACACACATACCTGTCCAATTTGCATGGCAATGCCAGGAACACTTCCAGTTTTAAATGAAAAAGTAGTAGAATATGCCGTAAAAGCAGGGCTTGCTACAAACTGTGAAATTTCAAGAGATAGCAAAAACGATAGAAAAAACTACTTCTATCCAGACCTTCCAAAATCTTACCAAATATCTCAATTTGATAAGCCACTTTGTGAGTATGGCTACATTGAAATAGAACTAGAAAACGGAGAAAAGAAGAAAATTCGCTTAACACGTATCCATATAGAAGAAGATGCAGGAAAACTAAACCACAATGAATTTGGTGGAGGAAGTTTAGTAGACTTAAACAGAGCAGGCGTTCCTTTAATTGAAATTGTATCAGAGCCAGATTTACGCAGTAGCAAGGAGGCAGAAGCATACCTAAAAAAACTAAAATCTATTTTAGAGTACATTGAAGTATCTGACTGTAAAATGCAAGAAGGTTCACTTCGTGCCGATGTCAATGTATCAGTAAGAAAAAAAGGTACTACCGAATTTGGAACACGTACAGAAATGAAAAATATGAACTCTTTTAGAAGTATAGTAAGAGCAATTGAATATGAAGCAGATAGACAAATTGACGTTATAGAAGAAGGTGGAACAATAGAACAAGAGACCTTGCGTTGGGACGATGTATCTGGAAAAAACTTCTCTATGAGAGATAAAGAAGATGCTCAAGACTATCGTTACTTCCCAGACCCAGACTTAGTTGCTATTCGTTTATCAGAAGACTATATTGAAAATATAAAAAACAATTTGCCAGAATTGCCAGAAAGTAGACGTGCAAGATATATACAAGAATTTGGTTTATCTGAAAAAGATAGTAACTTACTAACTGCATCAAAACACTTATCCAACTTATTTGAAGAAGCACAAAGTATTTGTAACAATGCAAAAACAGTAGCCAACTGGCTATTATCTGATGTTTCTAGAATTCTAAACGAAAAAGAATTAGAACCAGACCAAATACCATTTACCGCAGAGCAGTTAGCGAAAATGATAACTTTAATAGATAAAGGAACCATTAGTAGCGCTATTGGTAAAAAAGTAATAGAAGAATTATTCGAAAATCCAAAAGACCCAGAAGAAATCATCAAAGAAAAAGGCTGGATACAAATTTCAGACGAGGGAGCAATAAAAGAAGTAGTAATGAAAATCTTAGAGGCAAATCCTCAATCTATAGCAGACTTTAAAGCCGGAAAAGATAAAGCACTTGGTTTCTTAGTAGGGCAAGCCATGAAAGAAACCAAAGGAAAGGCAAACCCACAAATGCTAAATAAAATGTTCTTAGAAGAATTAAAAAAATAAAAAGGTGGCTTTAAGCCATCTTTTTTTTCTTATATTTTCTCTTTTTTTATTGTATCAAAGCCAATTCCACAAATAAAGAAAGTACAAGCGAACATTAAGCTAGTGCGAAATAGGGAAAGCCCAATATAATATAAAGTAGGATTACTATAAAAAATTTCATATGTAAAAAGGGTTAAACTAGCAAAAATGCATAGTAGGAAAGAAAAAGAATATCCCTTACACATAAGTTTCTTTACACTTTCATCTAAATTCTTAATTTTACTAACCAAAGTATTTATTATCTTCATAAAAACTCCCTCAACTTTCTTACAACTCTATATTTATATTAACATAAAACAGCAAGAAAAAGCAAAGGTAATTTGTACCAAATAAAATTTACTAAAATACTTTAAAGATATGTATCTAGACCTGTAAGCTCGATTTTTTATCTCATCAAATAAGAAAAAATAATTGAACTCAATTTCAAACTATCATGCTTAATTGTACCATCTGCTGTTGTTAGCAAATCACCCTCTAAAAGTTCATAATTTTGTTTAACAATATTTTCGTAATCAATACGAACAGGATCTTTCTGTTCTTCCGTTGCATATTTATTTAAAAGTTCATCACTAATTTTTGTTGTACTTACAATAACTGCATCAATAGTATCTTTTCCAATATATTTTTCTAACATTTGAACATGGTCATTTACTGTAAAATTATCTGTTTCACCGGGTTGCGTCATTGCATTACATATATACATTACATTAGCTTTGGCATCTTTTATTGCATTTGCAACTTCTGGGCAAATTAAATGAGGCATAACACTGGTATATAAGCTTCCCATACTAATAATAATTAAATCTGCCTCATTTATTCTTTCAAAAACTTCCGGAAAAATATGAGGATTTTCTTTATAAAAAATACGAGAATATTCTTTATTTGCTTTTGTAATATTTTCTTCTCCTTCTATAATTTCACCATCTGTAGTTTCTCCCATAAGCGTTAAACAATCTTCTGAAAGAGGAAGAACAGTATGCTCTACATGAAGCAATTTACTTAAATATTCAATACTTGTTTTGAAGCTATTGGTTTCTTTTAGTAAAGAAGTTAAAATTAAATTTCCGAGAGCATGACCATTTAAATCACTATAAGTAGATAAACGGTACTCCATAATGTCTTTTATTTCATCAGGAAGAGTAGATAAACTGCTTAAAACATGTCTAACATCTCCTACAGCAGGGGTAGAGAATTCTTTACGAAGCCTACCGGTGCTGCTACCATTGTCAGAAACAGTAATAACTGCTGTAATTTCAATAGGGAAGTATTTTAAGCCTCTTAAAACGCTAGAAGTTCCGTGTTCCTCCACCTAAAATAACAACTTTTTTTCTTTTCATATTAAATTTTTATCCTTTCTTATTGAATTAAAAGGTATATATCAATAAAATTTTCTTTAAAATTAAAGCATTTATATAAATTTCATACAAAATTTTATTAAAAGCAAATTAAAAATCACAATTTTTAGGAGTTCTTGGGAAAGGAATAACATCACGAATATTTTGCATACCAGTTAAGTACATCATCATTCTTTCAAAACCTAAACCAAAACCTGCGTGTTTACTACTTCCGAAACGACGTAAATCTAAATACCACCAGTAATCTTCTTCTTTCAAGCCAAGCTCTTTAATTCTAGTTCTTAATTTTTCAATATCATCTTCTCTTTGGCTACCACCAATTAATTCACCAATACCAGGAACTAAAAGGTCAGTAGCAGCAACAGTTTTACCATCATCATTTTGTTTCATATAAAATGCTTTAATATCCTTTGGATAATCTGTTACAAAAACAGGCTTTCCAAAAACAACTTCACTTAAATAACGTTCATGCTCAGTTTGAATGTCAACACCCCAAGAAACTTTGTACTCAAAATTATCATTATTTTTTTCCAATTCTTTAATAGCATCAGTATAAGTAATTCTTCCAAAGTCAGAATTTACTACATGATTTAATCTTTCAAGTAAGCCAGGTGCAATAAATTGGTCAAAAAATTCCATTTCCTCTGGTGCATTTTCTAATACATAAGAAATAATATATTTAATCATATCTTCTGCTAAATTCATATCATCTTCTAAGTCAGCAAAGCACATTTCTGGCTCTATCATCCAAAATTCAGCGGCATGTTTTACAGTGTTAGAATTTTCTGCTCTAAATGTTGGACCAAAAGTATATACATTACGAAAAGCAAAAGCATAATTTTCAACATCTAATTGACCACTTACAGTAAGGTGAGCATTTTTTCCAAAAAAGTCTTTTGAATAATCTACACTTCCATCTTCTAATTTTGGAATATTTTCAAAATCTAAAGTAGAAACGTTAAACATTTCGCCTGCTCCTTCGCAGTCGCTAGAAGTAATAAGTGGGGTATGAACATATACAAAGCCTCTTTCTTGGAAAAACTTATGAATCGCATAAGAAAGAACACTACGTACACGAAAAACAGCATTAAATGTATTTGTTCTTGGACGTAAATAAGATATTGTTCTTAAATATTCAAATGTATGTCTTTTCTTTTGAAGCGGATAGTCACTATCTGCCATATCAAAAATTTCTACTTTGCTTGCTTTTATTTCAAAAGGTTGTTTAGCATTTTCAGTTTTTACAACAGTTCCTGTAGCAATAATAGAAGAGCTAATAGTTAACTTACAAATTTCATCAAAATTAGGTAATGCGGTATCAAATACAATTTGCACATTCTTGAAAAATGAGCCATCATTTAATTCAATAAATCCGAAAGTTTTAGAATCTCTAAGGGTTTTTACCCAACCAGAAATTTGGGTCTCTTTTCCAACATAATTATCAGTATTACGGTATAAATCTTTTACTAATATATTTTCCATTTTTTTGCCTCCTTTTACATTATGTAGCAATTATACAATATTATGCAAAATAAAACAAGATGGAGATAAAAGTACGTTATAAAAATAATATTTTAACATAAAGGACACAAATAAATTGATAAATTTCAAAGAAAGTATTGACGAAAAAATTACGCATTGGTAAAATATAAAAAATAGTAACAACTTATAAACATAATATAAGAATCTTTTTTAAGAATAAAACAAAATTTAGAGAAACATACTAGATATATAACATTTTTGTTTGCTTTATTTTTATTAGAAATAGTAAGAAGTATAGGAGGAAAATCGAATGAGAAAGGCAAAAGGAATTACATTAGTTTCACTTGTAGTGACAATTGTAGTATTAATTATATTGGCAGGAATAAGCCTAAATTTAACCCTAGGAGAAAACGGTTTATTTACAATGGCCAAAAAAGCAAAAGAGAATATAGAATTAGCACAAATAGAAGAGCAAACAAGAATGAATGAGCTATATGATGAATTAGAGCAAGGTGGGTATTATGAGAACCCCGAAATAGGTGAATTAGAAGATACGATTGATAAATTAAATGAAAATATAAAAAGTTTAGAAGAACAGTTAGAGAGTCAAAAACAAGAAAAACAAGGATTGCAAGAGAATATACAAGAATTAAATGGAGAGATAGATAATTTGCAAGGACAAGTTAATCAACAAAAAACAGAAATAGAAGAAAAGCAAACAAGAATAAATGAATTAACAAGTCAAGTAGAAGAAGATAAATCAAACATAGAAGAAAAAGAAAAACAAATAGAGAATCTAAATAAACAAGTAGCACAGGGAGAAACAAATTTACAAGCAAAACAAGAGCAAATAGATGAACTAACAAAGCAAGTAGCGCAAAAACAAGCAGATATACAAAATAAAGAAGAGCAAATAAATGGTCTAAAAAGTCAAAAAAGTGAACTAGAACAACAAGTAGCAGCAAACGAAGCAACAATACAATCAAAAGAAAGTCAAATTAATAGCTTAAACGAACAGATAAAAACAAAAGATACACAAATAGCAAATCAAGAGCAACAAATAACACAATTAAATTCGAGTAAAACACAATTAGAAACTCAAGTAAGTAACTTAAAAACACAATTAGCACAATCACAAAAAGAACTAGAAGATTTAAAAGAAAAAGAAGTATCAGTAAATATGGTAAAAGTAGGAAATGATAGCATACCAGTACCAAAAGGTTTTTACTATGTAGGAGGCACAAAGACAAGTGGAGTAGTAATATCAGATGATGCAAGAGATGAAAACAAATATGCAAATCAAACAGATGTGCCAGCAGGAGTAGTATATGACACAACAGGAATTCCAAAGGCAGAAAGTGCATTAACACCTGATGAAAAGACAAAAGTAATATTTGGCAACCAATTTGTATGGATACCAGTAGAATTAAAAGATTATAAAAAAATAGATTGGAGTGCAAGCGTAACATGGGAAACTCAGACAAATGCAGCAGAATTTACACAAATAAAAAAATATGGAGGTTTTTATATAGGAAGATATGAAGCAGGAACAAGTGGAATTACATTAACCAAAGGAACAACAAAGTTAGATTTTGCAGCAGAACATGAAACAACAATATGGACAGATGATGATTTTTCTATACGTGAAGGAAACTCTACAGCGACAGGAAATATTACTTGTAAAGCAGGCGAGATACCATATTATCATGCAGATTATTTTACATCTACAATTTTATGTAATAAAATGTATAGCAATTCAAATTATGTACAAAGTGGTTTAGTAACAGGAACAATGTGGGATACTATGATGACATTTATTGCAAATGGGAATAATAATATTGTAACGACAGAAAGTTACTGGGGAAATTATTACAATAACAGTACAAATGTACATTTTAAAGCAGGACAAGGAAGATATGCATTAGTAGATGCGAATCATATAGGAAACTTTATAACATCAGATGGAAAATTTTATAATAGCTTAAGAACTACAGCAAGCACAGAAGATGTAAAGAAAAAGAATCTATATGATATAGCCGGAAACTTATGGGAGTGGACACAGGAAGCAGGATATTATAAAGATGGAAAAGAAAGATATCAACTTCGTGGAGGAAGTTATACGTTCCTTTTCTCTACTGGCCCAGCGTGTAGTCGTGGTGATAACTATGCAACTAATACTTCAACTAACTACGGTTTCCGCCCAGCACTTTATATTATGTAGTGAAAAATTAAAGAACAATGGGGACACCACCCTTTTTCTTAATTTAAGCAGAAAAGTAAAAAAAATAATATTTATGTTGACAAAATAAATATTTTATTTTATAATGAATATATTAATAAAGAGTAATCAAAGAAATTGCTCGAGTGTTATGACACTTAAAATCCGAAATTAAAGTGAGCATTAGGCTCATCGGTTGGCAGGCAACAGAAAAATCCGAAATTAAAGTGAGCGTTTGGCTCATCGGTTGGCGGACAACAGAAAAATCATAAAATAGGGGCTATTTATAAAAATAAATAGCTCTATTTTTTGTTTATTAATAAAAGAAAATCAATACACTAATATAACATTCTTAGAAAGAAAGACAAAATTATGGCAAATTATGAAGAATGAAGAATTAAAATCAAAGATAAATACAAATAAAATAGCTAATAAAAAATCATCAAAAACACTAGACATAACTACATAAAAGGAATATAATAGGAAAGGAAAAAAAGTCAAATAGATAAAACTAAATTGACTACACTAATGCGTCGAAAGGAATGATATCTAAAATGAACAACCAATATCGTAATTATATGTGTGGAGAGTTAAATATAAAAAATGTAGGTGAAACCGTTAAACTTGCAGGTTGGGTGCAAAGAATTCGTAACTTAGGAGCAATGAAATTTATTGACTTAAGAGACGAAACAGGAATCACCCAAATTGTAATAAATGAAAATGCAAAAGAAATAGCAAATGAACTTGTAACTGAATGTGTTATTTCTGTAGAAGGAAAAGTATTAGAACGTGTAAATAAAAATTTAAAAATTCCAACAGGAGAAATTGAAGTAGAAGCAAGTTCTATTACTATGCTAGGAAAATGTAAAAATGTACTTCCTTTTGAAGTAAACTCAGACAAAGCAGACATTTCTCAAGTAAAAGAAGACTTAAGATTGCAATATCGTTTTCTAGATTTAAGAAACGACAAAATTCATAAAAACATTTTACTTCGTTCAAAAATTCTAAAATTCTTAAGAGATAAAATGGACGAATTAGGCTTTACAGAAGTGCAAACTCCAATTTTAGCAAATTCTTCTCCAGAAGGAGCAAGAGACTTTTTAGTACCAAGTAGATTACATTCAGGCGAATTTTATGCATTGCCACAAGCACCACAACAATTTAAGCAACTACTTATGGTATCTGGTTTTAATAAATATTTCCAACTAGCACCATGTTTCAGAGATGAAGACCCACGTGCAGATAGAGCACCAGGGGAATTTTATCAATTAGACTTTGAAATGAGTTTTGCTACCCAAGAAGAAGTGTTTGAAGTACTAGAAGAAATATTTACTTCTACATTTAAAAAGTTTACTACTTGGAAAGTAGATGAAGCGCCATTTATTAGAATTCCATACAAAGAAGCAATGGAAAAATACGGAATTGATAAGCCAGACTTAAGAAATCCACTTATAATTCAAGATGCAACAGAAGTTTTTAAAAACACAGAATTTAGCATCTTCCAAGGAAAAGTAATAAAAACCATTATTGTTCCAAATGGAGCAGAGCAAGGAAGAAAATTCTTTGATGGAATGGACGAATTTGCCAAAGAAGAAGCAGGTGCAAAAGGTTTAGCATGGGTAAAATTAGAAGAGGAAGGTCCAGTTGGTGGAATTGCTAAATTTGTAACAGAAGAAGTGAAAAAAGGTTTAGAAGCTTTAGGCGCAAAAACAGGAGATAGTTTATTCTTTGTAGCAGAGGAAAAACTAGAAAATGCGCAAAAAATTGCAGGTTTAGTACGTATTGAACTTGGAAAACGTTTAGACTTAATAGAAAAAGATGCTTATCGTTTCTGCTTTATTGTAGATTTCCCAATGTATGAAGAAGCAGAAGACGGAAAAATAGACTTTAATCACAATCCATTTTCTATGCCACAAGGTGGAATGGAAGCACTAACTACAAAAAATCCATTAGAAATTTTAGCATATCAATATGATGTAGTATGCAATGGATTTGAAATGGCATCAGGAGCAGTTAGAAATCACGATCCAGAACTAATGGTAAAAGCATTTGAAATAGCAGGATATAGTGAAAAAGAAGTAGAAACTAGATTTGGTGCCTTATACAATGCTTTCCAATATGGAACACCACCACACGCAGGTGCAGCACCAGGTGTAGATAGAATGATAATGCTAATTACTAACGAAGATAATTTAAGAGAAATTATTGCATTCCCTAAAAACAAAAAAGCAAGAGATGTGTTAATGAATGCACCAAGTAGAGTAACCAAGGAGCAATTAGACGAAGTACATATTAAGCTAATAGAAGAATAATAAAAAATTAAATAATGCAATAAAGGAAAAAAGGATAAGGCATTAAATAGTATTACAAAAAATTATTAAAAAATATAGAAAGATGTGAATGACTATATTATAAGTACTTCACATCTTTTTAGAAAGAGGGAAACATGGCAGTTTTAGAAATCGTAAATCAAGATAATCCTATTTTAAGACAAAAAAGTAAAACAGTAAAAGAAATCAATAACGAAATAAAGCAACATATTATAGATTTAAAAGACACCTTAAATACAACAGAAGGAGTAGGTATTTCTGCGGTTCAAGTAGGTATTTTAAAAAGAATTGTCTATGTAAAATATGAAGAACAAGAGTATGTCCTAATCAATCCTAAAATAATTATGCAAGAAGGAAAAATAGAAGACTATGAAGGCTGTTTGTCAGTGAAGGAAAAAGATTATTCTTTTCTTTATGGGAAAGTAAAAAGAGCATTTTTAGTAGAAATAGAAGCCTTAAATGAGCAAGGAGAAAAAGTAAGCATAGTAGCAGATGGTATGCTTGCTAGAATTTTTCAACATGAAATTGACCATTTAGATGGCATTCTTTATACTGATAAAATAATCGGAAACTTAGAAAAATTTAAAACAATAGAAGAAAGAAATAGGTGGAAAGAAGAAAGAAAACAAGAAAATAAGAAAAAAGTACTATTAGGAATGAGTGGTGGAGTAGATAGCTCTGTTGCAGCAGTAGTTTTAAAAGAAATGGGTTATGATGTAATAGGTGCTACTATGAAGCTTTGGGAAGATAAATGTAATCCTGAAATAGAAGGGGGTTGTTGTTCTTTCTCTGCAACAAATGATGCAAAAAGAGTTTGTGATAGCTTAGAAATTCCACATTATACTTTAAATTGTGAAAAAGACTTTGAACATTATGTCATTAACGATTTTATAAATTGCTACCAAAATTGTAAAACGCCAAACCCATGCATTGAATGTAATCGTTATTTGAAATTTGGGGCATTTTACAAAAAAGCATTAGAATTGGGCTGTGACTATGTTGCAACAGGGCACTATGCAAAAATAGAATATAGTGAAGAATATAATCAATATGTTATGAAAAAATCAGATGCAGAAGGAAAAGACCAAACTTACTTTTTATATAGCATTCCAAAAGAAGTATTGCCACATATTCTTTATCCATTAGAAAGCTTTACAAACAAGGAAGAAGTAAGAAAATTAGCTGAAAAGTATGAATTAAAAGTCGCTCATAAAAAAGACAGCCAAGAAGTGTGCTTTATTCCAGATAACAATTATGCAAGCTTTCTTCAAAAACATAGCAATCAAGAAGCAAAAAAAGGAAACATTGTTCTAAAAGATGGTACAATATTAGGAACACATGAAGGGCTAATTCACTATACAATAGGGCAAAGAAAAGGCCTAGGGGTAAGCTATAAAACGCCACTATATGTAATTGAATTAAATAAAAAAACAAATGAAGTAGTTGTAGGAGAAGAAAAAGAATTATACAAAAAAGAATTACAAGCAACAGAATGTAATTTCTTATTAGAACTAGATTTAACTAAACCAGTAACAGTAATGGCAAAAGTAAGATACCGTGCAAAACCAGCAAAAGCAACACTAACTATGGAAAATAACATTGCACACGTTACTTTTGAAGAACCTCAAAGAGCCATTACTAAAGGGCAATCTGTAGTATTTTATATTGGAGATATTGTCCTTGGTGGTGGGAAAATAATATAATTTATTATATTTTATTTTGTTTCGTTCGTTCCAACTTCAATATCTCCTAACTATTTTTATCAATAGTTAGGTCTATATTGAAGTTATTTAATCTTTCTTTTTTCATTTTTTCGAATAAAAATTCCAGCGATTTCTCACTGGAATTTTTGTTTATAATTTACATATCACATATTTAAAGTAAAAATTTGATTACTTTCCGTATATGGTATCATATTATCAAGCCAATCAGTTGTTGGTACTTTATCATCAAATGGGCTTAAGTCTATTATCATCATATTGTCCCACCAAAGTGTTCCTGTTCCATTTACATCATTTTGTGCAAGTGTTATAAGTAAATTATTCCATTGTGTCTTTTCTTTTGTAAGTATAAATGAAAGTTTTATCCATTTACCATAAGCTTCTTCTAAACTAGAGACAGATTTTCCATCAAAAGAAATTTCCGTTGGCCATTCATCAGGAGTGTTTGTGCTAGCCACACCAAAATCAGGCCACGTAGTTTGACTATCAGACATAACATATATACTACAATATATATTCTTACCAGCTATACCTAGGTCTCCATAATTTTTTCTTGCAAATGCTTGTTTATTTAATAAAGTATACTTTAACGATTTTCCTGACATACTTTTATCAGTTGCTGATTCTATAGTGTCACAGTTATACCAACCATTTATTCCTGTTTCAAATCCTGAATCTGGAATTATATTTTTTAATGTTATAGGTATTTTTGGCTTTGTTGTTATTTTTTGTTCTACTTCTTTAATATTCCCTGCTTCGTCTTTAATTTTAAAATTTATTGTATATATATCATATTCATTTAATTGTTTTTCTGCTTCTTCTATTATTTTATTACTTGAATCTTTTATATTTAAATCTACTATTTTTACCTCTGTCAAATTATCTTTTATTGTACTATTATTTTTTATATATTCCTCATCTATACTAGTTCCTATTTCTACTGTTTGTTTTTCAACAATTTCTATTGTTGGAACTTCGCTATCTTTATATATGTTCTTTTCAATTTCATATGTCTGTGTTCCATCTTCTCCATAACTTTTTACTGTTATTTTTGTTATTCCATTATTTTCTATTTGTATAGTTTTTCCGTTTTCTATCTCTGTTTCCTCTTGTGTAGTTGCTCCTGTTAAAATATATTTTGTTGTATCATTTTCATTTCTATTAACTATTCGCAACTCTACATCACTTGTATACCAATTATTTTCCCCCAATGTTCCATTTATTATTTCTATTTGTAGTTTTTCATTTATATAATTATCCATCTCATCTAATAATGTATTTAAACCTTCTTGCTCTTCTTCTTGTGCTTCTAAAAACTTTTCTTTAGCCTCTCTTGCTTTTGTAAATAATCCATTTTCACCTAATACTAAGTTTATACTAACTCCTGCTAATATTATTAAAATGATTATTGTTATTACTAGTGAAATTAGGGTTATTCCTTTAGCATATCCCATTTTTTTATTTTGTTCTTGTTCATTAATTTTTTTTGTGCATTTTAGTTTTATCATTAGTTTTACCTCCATTTTTATATTATTACTCATAAATTTACCCAAATTTTGAATATATTATAATTCTTTTTATTATAATTCATATTTTATGTTTATTAGTTACTACTATTTTAATTATTTTACTATTTTGTCATTTTTAAGTCAATAGTTTCTTTTTAAATTTTTAATTACTTTGAAAAATATAATGAAAAGATTTGAAAAGACTTGGAAAGATTTGGGACGTGTCCAAAACTTTCCATCTAAAAAAATAGGAAAGGAAAGTTTTGGACACGTCCCAAATCTTTCCAAGTCTTTTTAATTTAAAAAATAGAACAAATTTTTGCAAAACTATTGACAAGAAAAATAGCAAATGCTAAAATGAGTATATCAAATTCAAGGAAGAGGTGATTGTATGGAGGAAAAAAATCCTTTGACAAATGACCAAATCGGAGAAATAAATGTACTCTTAAACGAACTAAAAGAAGAACAAAGTAATTTGTCAGAACAAACACAAAAGAATTTTAAAGTAATTATGCAAAAACTAATGAAAATGCAAGAGTATAACGAAATAAGCGATATGACAAATCAAGTATTTGAAATGAGGCTTTCCAATATTGAAGATTTCTTATTTCGTTTAGAAGGGTACATACGAAGCCAAAAGTGAATATATCATTTTAGAAGAAAATAAAATACTTAAAGCTAGAAATTAGCATGAAATTAAAAAGAGTATACTTTTCAAATTATGAAAAAGTATGCTCTTTATTATAGTATAAAGGTGTTATTTTGTCGAAATTTTACGATGAAAAGTTCTTGCTTTTTATGTGAAGTCATGATTTAATAACTTTATTAGATTACATAAAACTATTTCGCTATTTAGCAATGTAAAAAAATATTTTTCTTAAAATTATTAATTCAAATTATTTGTTTAAAAGTTTTATTCTAAAAAATAAAGAAAAATCTAATTTGTTAAATAAATTTAGAAAACAAAGGAGGGATACAAACTTTTTTTATGGAATTTAAAAGCTACATTTGAAAGGAGATATCATTAATTTTTTTAGTATTATGCGTACTTTTAAGTAAAACAAGATAAGTAAAACAAAATAAGTAAAGCAAGAAAGGAAATCATTTATGGAAGAAAAAATCACCTTATTAAAACCAAAGATAGACGTAGTATTTCATTGTTTGTTTAAACCGGGAAATGAAAGAATTACAAAAGCTATGATAGAAGCAACTACAAAAGAAAAAATAGAAAGTATTAATTTAGATAATGATAGATATCTTATGAAAGACTATCCAGATGAAAAATTGGGAATTGTAGATTTAAAAGCCACGCTAGATAACGGAACTATATGTGATATTGAAATTCAACTTGCAGATAATCACTATACAGCAGAAAGATTTTTATTTTATTGGAGTAAAATTTACTCAAGTCAATTAGTTCAGGGAGACGATTATGGAAAACTAAATAAAGTAATAGGAATAATAATATTAGATTATGAAAT
>CANQFS010000007.1 GCA_947599825.1 uncultured Clostridia bacterium | reverse complement strand
ACGAAGCAATGTCAAAGGGAGGAAAAAGATGAGCGAAGAATTAGCATATTCTATTCACTTAGGTAGTGATAAAAATAAAACAACAAAAGCAAAAGAGATTGCAAAGAATAATCCATCAGAAACAACATCATTTTCAAATAATGGAATACAAAATTCAACTCAACTTTCAAAAGTAAATAAACACAATTTAAGAGATTATGATAATGATAGAGAAAATATTTGTATTATCTATGGAACAGATAACTTATATAAAGATGTTCAAAACTTGTATTTACAAGAATTTGAACAAGCAAGAATAGAATATAATGCAAAGCAAAGTCGTGATAATAGAAAAATACAAGATTATTTTAAGCATATATCAAAAGACAAGCAAAAAGATTTAGCTTGTGAGTTTATAATTGAACTTGGAGATATGGATTTTTGGAATGATAAAGATACAAGTTATAGAATGGGAATGATAGATGTATATAAAGAACAAATAGAAGATTTAATGAAAATAGTACCAGAGTTTAAAATTGCTAATGCAGTAATACATTTTGATGAAATCTCTCCTCATTTACATTTAGTTGGTGTACCAATAAAAGATGATTACAAAAAAGGAATGAAAAAGCAACCTGCTAAATCAAAGGTGTTTACAAAAGAAACTCTAACAAAATTACAAGATGAAATGAGAGCTTGTTGTATAAAATCATATAATAAAGTTTATTCAGAACATTCTTTATTAAAACAGAAGAAAAAAGGTAGAAATCAAGATATAAATATTAAAGATATGGGCGATTATAGACAAATTAAAAAACAACAAGAAAAGAAAGAACAAAAATTACTTGAGGCTAATAATCAAACTAAAAAACTTGATAATACAAGTAAAGATATAAATGAAATATTAGACAATTTAAAACCTACTAAGCTCAACAAAAATAATATGGTTATTTCAAACGAGGATGTCCAGAAACTAAAAAAATATACAAAAGATGTAAAAGATATAACTGAAACAGTTAGAAGTGTAAATGACTTAAATTTGGCAATTAAAGATTTTGAACATTCTACATTTGAAATAGAAAAAGAAAATCGTTCACTTAAATATCAATTAGAGTTGAAAGATGATGAAATAAATAATCTAAAAGGCGAACTATCTACAAAAGATAAAATTATAAATAAATTACAAACTGAAAAAGAAAAGATAAAACAAGAATTACAGAAATTTAAAGGATTTTGGCATAATATTATGAGCCATTTTCATAAAAGAATTTGCTATGATAAAGACGAAAACTATAAAATTGTAAGTGATGACCTATACAAGAATGGTATTTTTGATGACAACGATAATGAAATTGCGAATAAAATTTACAAAAAAGTAAAAACAATAGATGAAGTTAACAGTAGTAAAAATAATAGAAAGAAAAATGATACAAGATTTTGAAATGGAGGTAATTTAAATATGGAAACAGATAAAGTAAAATATTTAATAGATATGATAAATGATATGAATATAAAAAACAAATTAAGACTTGCAATATGTATGAGTAATAGTAGTTATACTAATCTAAAATATGATAAACCTGAAATGTATGTAAGATTTGATAATATGTTAAAAGAAATTGATGAAGAATATAGAACTACATTAATAAATTTTGCTAAATATCATTTGATAATGTTTGCAATGGCTAAAATTATGGAGATGGCAAAAGAAGAACAAAATCAAGTTGCTTTATATTTATTTAATAACATTTTTTAAATTGAATTTATAAACTTGTTACTAAATTTTTTTGTAAAAAATATCCCCACTAGGTTAAAACCTTGTGGGGCGGGAATTAAATTTTTTAGTCCCAGTCGTTATCATAAGCAACGTACGACAAAATGTAGAATACAGCTGCACCCAGTAGCGAAAGCATAGACCACCAAAAGTATAAAACATTATGGGGATAAATACTTATTCCATTGGGCAATCCTACCTCGTAAAAACTTTCACGCATTCTCATAAGGTAATTGGATTTTTCTAATTGAGTTGCATTTTCTGAAAATGTGTCAAGTTCCTTATACGCACTTTTAAGAGTGCTATACCAAAAACCAAGATCATTTCTAGGATTTTTGAGGAATATAGACACAGTGCCTTCGGTCAAATTATTCTCTTCAATGTACTTAATTGCTTTTGTCAATTCAACTTTTGCAGTTTCAATCTCGGTAGCTCCAGTAGCTCTATGGATATATGCATGGCAATTCATGTCAAAGGACACTGCTTTCACAATCCGTAAAGTTGCCCAAGCCCCAAAAAGAACAGTGCAGATGATACCAAGAACCAAAAAAAGTTTTGCAAATTTTCCCATTGTTATTTCCTCCTTTAATTGTTCGGAGGACTTTGCCTCCGAAATATATGATTTCAAAGGCAACAAAAATATGTTACAATTTAATTATAGCACATTTAACATAAAATTGCAAATTGTAACCAAAATAGATATGATTTTTTAGTTATTTGTATTGTAATTTATTAAAATTGTGATATACTTTAGTAAATTGATTGATATTTGTATCAATCGTCAAAGAGATAAAAAAGTTGTAGATAACTACGACGTCTGCTCCAAAGTATTTTTAAATTCCACAGATTTTTAATATTTCTGTGGAATTTTTGTAACTGCCTAAAGCTTTTTATATCAAGGGTTTTAATTTTCTTATAATTTCTTTCAATTTTTTATAATTTTCCAAAACTACATTAATTTTTCATAAAAATTACATTAACATTTTTTATAGAAAATATAATTTATTCGTATAAACATATTGACATTTGCAAACATTTGTTTTTTAATATAAACAAAATTTACACAAGGAAGGAATGAAGTTATTTATGAATAATCTCACTAATATTGAGCCAGTAAATAAAGAATTAAATTTAGTAAAATATAAAACAGTTGATATTAAGAATTTAATTTATTGCATTAGAGGAAAACAAGTTATGCTAGATAGCGACGTAGCAATGTTATATCATTATCAAACTAAAAGAATAAATGAAACAGTTACTAGAAATAAGGAAAGATTTCCAGAAAATTTTTGTTTTCAGCTAACGGAAGATGAGTTTTCATGTTTAAGGTCGCAAATTGCGACCTTATTGGAAAGCGAAGATATGCGGTCGCAATTTGCGACCGCATGAGAAAAAAGAGAATAGCAAGAGAAATAAAAGTAAACTTCCTTATGTGTTCACAGAGCAAGGTATAGCAATGCTTTCGGGTCTATTAAAAAATGAAATTGCAGTTCAAGTAAGTATAAACATAATGAATGCATTTGTTGAAATGAGAAAATTTATTTCCATAAATGGACAAGTTTTTGAAAGATTAACAAATGTTGAATATAGATTATTAGAACATGATAATAAATTCAATCAAGTATTTAATGAATTACAAAAGAATAAAGAACAAGAATTCAAACAAAAAATATTTTTCAAAGGACAAATATGGGATAGCTATGAATTAATAATTGATATTATAAAAACAGCTCAAAGTAAAATAGTAATAATAGATAATTATATAGACGATACTATTCTTAAAATGCTACAAAAGAAAAATAAAAATGTCCAAGCAATTATTTTTACTTCACAAAATTGTAATCTAACAAAATTAGATATTAAGAAGTTTAATGAGCAATATGGGACACTAAAAATAGCACGAACAGATAAATTTCATGATAGATTCATTATTATAGATAACAAAGAGCTTTATCATTGTGGAGCATCACTCAAAGATTTAGGAAAAAAATGTTTTGGAATTAATAAGATAGAAGGAATAGACTTTATAGAAAATATAAATAAAATCATTAATTTTTAACACCCCCTTTATATTTAAGTATTTTAATTTTTTCTGTGGTGTAGTATAATAATTGAGGTGCGCTATGTATAATAAAGAAGAAATACTACAAAAAGTTGAAATTTTATATAATTTATGGAAAAATGGTAATCTTGGTGGCGAAGTTATGCCTGAAGATGCAAATCCACATTTAGAAAAATCATCAATAGAAAATTATCTTTATTTTACATTACCTATGGCTTCAAATTATCAGAGAAATTCATATAAATTATGGCAAAGTGCGTTAGAGACATATAATGATAAAGAGACAAAATTTGTATTTAAACCTAAAAAATGTTTGAACAATTAGATAATGATGTTGATAAAATAAGAAATTTTATTCAACAAGAAAATAAAAAGAAATTTCCTTATTTATCTGGAACAAAAATATGTAACTATTGGTTATATGTAATATATCAATATACTGATAGAAAATATAAAAATATTGAGCACCTAACAGTTGCACCAGATACACATGTAATTCAAGCAACATACAAATTAGGATTAATAAGTAATGAAGAATTAAATAACAATGATGTTCAACTCATAGTAGTTGATAGATGGAATGAATTATTTAAAGGAGCTAAATACAAACCAATAGATATACATACACCTTTATGGTTATGGAGTAGGAATGGTTTCAGGGAGGTAAAATAATGAAAGTATTATTTGCAACAACAAATCCAGCAAAAATAAAAAAATATGCAGAAAAACTAAAAGAAAGAAACATAGAAGTATTAACCATCAAAGACTTAGGAATAAATATAAAGCCAGAAGAAACAGGAAAAAATGCAATAGAAAATGCATATATAAAGGCAAAAGCATATTATGATGAAACCAAAATAACAACAATAGGAATGGATAATAATTTATATATAGAAGAATTACCAGATGAAAAGCAGCCAGGGACTCATGTTAGAAGAATAAACGGAAAGGAACTAAATGATGATGAAATGATTGAGTATTATTGTAATCTGGTCAATGAATATGGAGGAAGATTAACAGCTAAATGGATATATGGAATGGTAATATATGATGGTAAAGAAACAAAAGAATATAGCTGGAGCAAAAGTCATTTTTATTTTATAAATAGACCTTGTGAAAAAAGAAACCCAGGTTATCCATTAGATTCAATATCAATTATGCCAGAATGCAATAAATATTTTGTTGATTTAACGGAAGAAGATAAAAACAAAGAAAATTATAAAGAAGACGATGTTATTGATTTTATAGTAAATAATATATAAAAATAATAATAAAAACTCTTTTCAAACTACATTATAACTACATTAATTTTTACATTCTATGCCTTGCAAGTATTGATATTACTAACCTCATAAAAATATAAAACCAAAGCACACCTCCAAAGAAAAAGTCGTAAAAACATTGATATATCAATGTTTTTACGACTTTTAGTTACGAAATTAATATATGGAGACGGTTAATATGGTAGAAAATGCTTTTATATTAAGTCGTTCAAATGCTTATTTTCGTAAGAAAATTCACATAATATATTGAAAAAATTACAAAAATGTAATATAATTGTAATATAGGGCAAAAGGTAAAACATAAAATAGGAAGTGTCTATTTCCGTAAATGTAAAAAAAATAGACAAAAAAATTACCTAAAATACTGCCAAATATTGCTATTGACGGATAGCATAAACGCGTTTAAAATAAAATATAGATAATTATATCAAAAATAAAGGATGGTAAAATTATGAATTGGAAAAAGAATTTATTATTAACATTAGTAACAGGAGTTATTCTAACAGGTGCATTTTTAATTACACCAACATCACAAGCAGCAATAGCAACCCAAGCAAAACATTTAAAAATGGAAATACCAACTTATCGTACTCCTTCTGGCTATGCTTATAAATTAGGCTTAAGGTCTGCTAGCGAAACTACAGTATTAGAAATGTGGAAAATCTATGAATATAATAGTAATAATCAAACCCCAAAAAATGAAAATAGCACTATATATTGTTTGAAAATGGGTGTAGGTTTTGGTTCTGTAAATGGAAGTCCAACGGAAGATAAAACATATACTAAATATGCAGATATGAAAAATCCACAAAATAATGATAGTGACATCATAAATGAATATAAAAAACAAAAACTAGACAATAGTGATGAAAGGTATAATTCTCTTATGTGGGTACTAGACCATTGCTATGTACCAGCACCAACAACTGCATCAGAAGAAGAGCAACAACAAGCACAAGCATATAAAAAAGAATTATTAAAAGCAGCAGACATAGAAGATAGCATAATTAGTGATGATTTAATTGATATTGTGCAACAAGTAGCTATTTGGTATTTTACAAATACTGATAAATACAAAGCTGAAGAAATCACAACTATCTATGCCCAAAAGAAGGAAGAAGATACTAATTATCAAAATATAGAAGATGTATTTGGCGACTTTGACTTACCAGATGAAGTAAAAGCCTTATACCAATATTTTATAGATGAGGGAGAATCACATAAAGATACTCCTCCAACTACAACAGATGCAATAAATCCAATTCAATTAAATTCAACAGGTGCAAAAGTAACATTACACAAAGCTGAAGACGGTTCACAATATTACTTAGCAGGTCCATATACTATAACAAAAGAAGAAAATAGAGAATTTACAATAAGTGCAAGTGTAAATAATTCAAATAATTTTACATTATTAGATCAAAGTAAACAACAAACAACAGACATAAAAACTTTAGCAGACAATGGACAACCATTTTATATAAAAATATCTAAAGACGGAAATACAAACATAGAAAATGTAGAACTAACTATTACAACAAAAGTAAAACAAAACACAATTACATATTGGGAAGTAAATGGCAGCAGTTCTAATGCAGAGCAACCAGTAGTAGAAATAAAACCAGAAGAAAAAACATTTACAGCAGAAGCACAACTAAACCCTTCAAACTTTGACTTAGCATTAAGAAAATTCATCACAAAAGTTAATGAAACTACAGTTCCTACTAGAGAGCCAAGTGTGCAAAAAGAAACATTAACAAATAACACAACAGCAACAAAAACTCATACAAAAGATCCAGTACAAGTAAATCCAGGAGACACAGTTACATATACCATTCGTATATATAATGAAGGAGATATTAGTGGTTATGCTACAAAAGTAACAGACTACTTACCAGAAGGGCTAAAATTAAAAGATAATAGTCAAATTAACACTGATAATCAATGGCATACAGAAAATGGAAATGAAAGAATAATATCCTCTACCAAATTAGCAGATGAATTAATCGATGCATATGTTAGTGGACAAGAAGTACAATACAAAGACCTACAAGTAGAATGCGAAGTAATAGCAACCAATTCATCTACTGAGCAAAAATTAAAAAACATAGCAGAAATCACAGAAGCAAAAGATAGCGACCATCAAACAATTGTGGACCGCGATTCTATTCCAAACAATTTACAAGAAGAACAAAGAAATAATTATACTCCACAAAAACCAACAGAAGGTATAGGAGTAGAAGATGACGACGACTACGAAGAACTATTAATACCAGGAAAAACATTTGACTTAGCACTAAGAAAATTTGTTACAAGCATTAATGACAAAGAATTAAAGAAAGACGAAAATACATACACAAGAGAACCATCAATTGACCTTACACTATTAAAACAAGCAACTGCAACAACAGCAAACTACAATCATCAAAAGAACCCACAAGGGGTATCAGTTGGAGACATTGTAATATATACAATTAGAATATATAATGAAGGGCAATTAGATGGATACGTAAGTGAAGTAACAGACTACTTACCACCACAATTAGAATTCATAAATGATAACTTTAATGCAAAATATGGCTGGGTATTAGATGAAGGACAAAGAAAAGTAACAACAACAATATTAGCAAAAAAACAAGATGAAAATGGAATTTACGCAGATGAAAACGAAAATAATCTAATAAAAGCATTTGATGGAAACAACTTAAGTTATAAAGAATTAAAAATCAAATGCAAAGTAGTAGCAACAGAAAACTTAGAAAAAACAATCACCAATATTGCAGAAATTACAGGATTTACAGATGCAGAGGGCAAACAAGTCACAGACAGAGACTCACAAAAGCAAAATGCAAATATACCAGATGATACAAAATTACCAGACTATAAAGGAAACGACACCAATAAATCAGTATTAAACGACGCAAATTACTTCTACCAAGGACAACAAGACGATGACGACTTTGAAAAACTAATCTTAGAAGAATTTGACTTAGCATTAAGAAAATTCATCACACAAGTAAATGATACACCTATAACAAGTAGAATTCCAAAATTCACAAACGTAAAAGACAGCAATGGAAACTATATATACGAACACAGCAAAGAACCAATAGAAGTAGAAACTACAGACATTGTAGAATATACAAT
The DNA here is from genome assembly GCA_947599825.1 of uncultured Clostridia bacterium. Classification (GTDB taxonomy): domain Bacteria; phylum Bacillota; class Clostridia; order TANB77; family CAG-508; genus UMGS1663. The sequence continues at coordinate 40,111 of CANQFS010000007.1, read as the reverse complement.
TCGTATCTATAACGAAGGCGACATTGCAGGATATGCAAAAGAAATTACAGACAACATTCCTGAAGGTCTAGAATTTGTACCAGAGAATGCAACAAATCAAGAATATAGATGGGTTATGCTAGACGAAAATGGAGAAAAAACAGAAGATGTTTCAAAAGCAGTAAAAATTACAACAGACTATCTATCAAAAACACAAGAACAAGAAGAAGGAAGCAATCTAATAGCTCCATTTGATAGCACCAAAACATCACCAGATTACAAAGACGTAAAAGTAGCATTCAAAGTAGTTGCACCTAGCACATATACAGGAATAATAACAAACATTGCAGAAATCTCAGACGACAGTGATGAAACTGGAAACGAAGTAGAAGACAGAGACTCTATACCAGACAATAACAACGAAAAAGAAGACGACATAGATAAAGAACATCTAAAATTAACATATTTTGACCTAGCCCTAAGAAAATTCATTACAGCAGTAAATGATACAGAAGTAACAAATAGAGTTCCAAAATTCACAGTAACAGAAGACGGAAAATACACTTATGAACACACAAAAGAGCCTGTAGAAGTGGAAAACGGAAATATAGTTACATATACTTTAAGAATCTATAATGAAGGAAGCAAAGACGGCTATGCAAAAGAAATAAAAGACGACTTACCAGAAGGCTTAGAATTCTTACCAGAAAATGAAACAAACAAAGAATATGGTTGGGTTATGGTAGATGAAAACGGAGAAGAAACAGAAAATGTTTCAGAAGCAGTATCTGTAAAAACAGACTATCTATCAAAAGAGCAAGGAGACTTAAATCAAAGAGATAATCTATTAACAAAATTTGATGTAGAAAACATGCAAGAGCCAGACTATCGTGATATAAAAATTGCATTTAAAGTCACAGAGCCAAATACATCAGACAGAATTCTAATTAACCAAGCTCAAATTTCAGATGACTCAGACAAAGACGGAAAAGATGTAATTGATAACGACTCTACTCCAGACAAATGGATAGAAGATGAAGACGACCAAGATATTGAAAAAGTAAAAGTAAAATACTTTGACTTATCATTAAGAAAATGGGTAACAGAAGCAATTGTTATAGATGAAGGAAAAGAAACAGTAACACAAACAGGACACAAAGCAGAAGATGATCCAGAAGAACTAGTAAAGGTAGAAATCAAAGAAAGTAGATTAAACAAAGTAGTAGTGAAATTCCGTTATAAAATAAGAGTAAAAAATGAAGGTGAAATTGCAGGATATGCAACAGAAATTTCAGACTACATTCCAGAAGGACTAAAATTTGTAGCAGAAGATAACCCAAGTTGGAAAGAAGCAGACGGAAAAATAGTAACAGATGCATTAAAAGATACTCTATTACAACCAGGAGAAACAGCAGAAGTAGAAGTACTACTTACCTGGATAAATGGAAAAAATAACTTTGGAGAAAAAATAAATGTAGCAGAAATTAGCAAAGACAAAAACGATAGCGACACACCAGACATAGACTCAACACCAAACAATAAGAAACCAGAAGAAGACGACATAGACGATGCACCAGTTATTTTATCAGTAAAAACAGGATTAGGAATTAATCCACAATATATAATAGTAACTACTATTTCATTAGGAATTTTAGCATCAGGCACAGTTCTAATTAAAAAATATATCTTATAATAAAAAATATATTTTATAATAAGCGAGTTTAAGATTTTTATAAAATGAAAATTTAACAAAAATCTGAGGCTCGCTATATTTATTGAAAAATGCAGTAATTCAAAGGGTTTTCTAAAATTTTACAATTTTATACAAAATAGTTTACTTTAAAAAATGCTTATGATATAATTTTTTCAGTTTAAAAATGTTCATTTTAGGTTTATAATAATAGGGGTGGAAATAAATGAATCAAATATTATATATGGATAATAAAAAAAGAAAAGGTGGACCTTTAGAACTAAAAACTATTTTCATAATATTTGCTATTCTTTGCATAGTATTTGGACTAATATTAGCAGGAGTGGCTGGTTTTAATATGCTAAAAAACAAGCAAGAAGGTCAAACACTTCCAGTAGTAGAAATATTACAAGAAGGAGCGGTATTAAAAATAAACATAGCACACGACAAAATTATAGATAAAATTGTATATTCATGGAATCAAAGTACAGAAACAGTTTTACAAGGAATGGGTAGAACAGAATTACAAGAAACAATTTCATTGCCAAAAGGAACAAATAACTTTGTATTAAAAGTAACAGATATTAATAACAAAACAACAACTTACCAAAATACCTATACATTACCAGAAGGTGATGTAACAAATCCAGAAATAGAATTACTAGTAGAAAGCTCAAAAGTAAAAATAGTAGCAAAAGATGAAACTGAACTAGCATATATAATATACTATTGGAACGATGAAGACGAAACAACAGTACAAGTAAGAGAAGACTCTTTACAACAAATAGAAGAAAAAATAGACATATTAAAAGGTGAAAACACATTAACCATAGTAGCAGTCGACAAAGCAGGAAATGAAGCAACAAAAGAACAAGTATTTAAAGGAGTAAAAAAACCAAAAATTGAATTAGGAAAAGATGGAACAAATCTAATAATAACAGTAACTGATGAAGAAGGAATTCAAAAAATTGAGTATACATTAAATGGTATAGAACATTCAACAGATCCACAAAATACAGGAACACCTTTAAATAGAAAAGAACTAAAAATTACACAACCATTAGAGCAAGGGGAAAATAAAATAACAATTAAAGCATATAATATTAGTGGATTAGAAGTAGAAGTTTCAGGAGAAGCAACAATTTAAACTAAAAGAGGGAAAATAATGAACACAGATACAATTATATATTTTTGCACATATCTTATATTATATTCTTTTGCAGGTTGGGTACTAGAATCTGTATGTAAAACAGTAGAACAAAAGAAATTTGTAAATAGTGGTTTCCTATATGGACCATTTTGTCCAATATATGGATTTGGAGCACTAATTATGCTACTTTGTTTAAGTTTTCTAAAAGAAAAACCAATTTTACTATTTATAGCAGCATTCTTTATCTTATCTATATGGGAATATTTAGTAGGAGTATTTTTAGAAAAAGTATTTAAAACCAAATATTGGGACTACTCTCACTTAAAATTTAACTTTCAAGGAAGAGTATGCTTAAAGAACTCACTTTTTTGGGGAATATTAGGGGTATTATTCATTTGTATTATACACCCATTCATAGAAAAATATATTACTATGATTCCAATAGCAATTTTACTTTATATTAATATTATCATAGGAATTGCAATATCTGTAGACTTAGTTTTCAGTATAATTGCAATTACCAACTTCCAATCAATGCTTACAAAAATCAATGAACTAGGAGATAATATAAAAGAAAAAGTAAAAGAGCTAAAAGAATTAAACGACAAAAATAAGCCAAAAGTTGCAGCCATTGAAAAAAGTAGCATTGAAAATATAGAAAATATAATTCAAGAATTAAAGCAAAAAGAAGAAAAGCTAAAAATCCGTATATACAAACAAGCAAATCGTTTAAAAAAGGCTTTTCCAAGTATGAAGTCAGAAGCAATTAGTAACTTTTTAAGTCAAAAAATAGATATTACAAAAATAAGAAAAAATAACAAGAGCGAAAACAAGGAGTAAATATGGTACAAGAGATTTATTTAATAGATGAAGATAAAGAATTAAAAGAAACCTTAAAAAGAATATTTAAAAATGATAAGGAATATCGTTTTACAAGTGTTGCTACAGACAAATTAGAAATAGCACTAAAAAATATACCATCACTTATCATTATAAATGAAGACACCATAAAAGAAGACATTTTAGAAATGTGTCAAAAAATAAAGCAAGATGAAGACAACAGCATTACTCCTATCATCATTCTATCTTCAAATAATGATCATGAACACCGTTTAAATATGTTAAAACTATGCATTGCTCATTACATAAAACACCCAATAGATGAAGAATATCTATATTACACAATAAAAAACATATTAAAGCTAATATATATTAATAGAAGAGTAAGTCCACTAACAGGGCTTCCAGGAAACGTGCAAATACAAGCAGAAATGAAAAAGCGTTTTTTAGCAAAAGAAACCTTTGCTATGATGTACTTAGATTTAGACAATTTCAAAGCCTATAATGACGTATATGGATTCTTAAAAGGTGACGAAATTATAAAATTCACAGCAAAAACCATTTTAAAAAATGTTCACACTGACGAATATGAAGACAGTTTCGTAGGGCATATTGGAGGCGACGATTTTGTTGCAATTATATCAAAAACAGACTATGAAAAAATATGTCAAAATATTATTGCTGACTTTGATGCAAATGTATTAAAATATTTCACAGAAGAAGATAGCCAAAAAGGATACATAGAAGTAGAAAATAGAAAAGGAGTAATGGAGCAATTTCCATTAACATCAATTTCTATTGGAGTTGTAGAAGTAGAAGAAGGAAGATTTCATAATGTACTAGAAATAGGAGAAGCAGGAGCTGGCGTAAAACACTTGGCTAAAACAATACAAGGAAGCACCTATGTAATAGATAGAAGAAAGCATTATGAAAGTAAATAAAAATAAAAAATAATAATATAAAGAATAAAATAAAAAAACTCTCATAAGATATATAAAATATTAAAGGGGAGTTTTTTTATGGTTGTTATAGATAAAAAAAGAATTTTAATTGTAATGTCACTTGTTACCATTTCTGTTTTTGCATTTACTTTTCAAAAGGCACAAATAAAAGAAACAGTGCCAACAGTAGCACTGCCAGTAAGCAATAAAGTAATTGTAATAGATGCAGGGCATGGAGTACCAGATGAAGGAGCACAAAGTAGTAATGGAACAACAGAAGCAGAAACAAACTTAAAAATAGCATTAAAGTTGCAAACACTATTAGAACAATCAGGAAGCACAGTTATACTAACAAGAAGTGACGAAAATGCAATTTATGATTTAGATAGTAAAACACTAAAACAAAAGAAAGTATCAGATATTCATAATAGAGTAAAAATTGGAAATGAATCTTCTGCGGATTTATTTATTTCTATCCATTTAAATAAAATACCACAAGGGCAATATTGGGGTTGGCAATGCTTTTATAAAGAAACAGACGAAAAAAGCATAAAACTTGCAAAAAGTCTGCAAGAAAATTTAAATGATGCTATACAAAAAGAAAACAAAAGAGTAGCAATGAAATTAGATAACGTATATATAATTAAGCATGTAGAAATACCAATTTCCATAGTAGAATGTGGCTTCTTATCTAACCCAGAAGAAGAGCAACTATTACTAACAGATGAGTATCAAGATAAGCTAGCATGGGGAATTTATAACGGTATAATAGATTACTTTTATGAAAATAAATAAGAAATGGAAAGATTTGGGACGCGTCCAAATCTTTCCAAAAATAAAGACTAAAAATTTAAACATAATAAAAAAATTAAAATGCTACCATAGTTGATAGCATTTTTTTAATTTTTAATCTTTAAATTCTCTTTCTTCAAGTAGCCTTGGCGATAAAATGCTTGGAAATACATAACTAAAGAAAAAATAGTAGATACCAAAGCTAAATAATAAATATAAGTATCAAAATGTGGAAGCATTGGCGTAGAATATTCTGGGTGGCCTACTAGTGGAGCATTCCACGTGCAAATGAAGAAAGAAGATACAATTGCAACATAGAATAACACTGTAGTAAGTTTTCCATACCATTTGCTAGAAACAACTAATTCCTTTCCATAAAGGAAAGAAGCACCGGCAATCATTAAAAATTCTTTTAAAAATACAATAATTAAAATCCAAAATGGAATAATATCTTTAAAAGCCAATGTTACTAAAACAGAAATTTGAGTTGTTTTGTCAGCAAGAGGGTCAATTAACTTTCCAAAATTCGTAATAAAATTAAATTTTCTTGCAATAAAACCATCTAAAATATCAGTAATTCCAGATATAGTAAGAACAACAAAAGCAGCAATATAATTATTAAAAGCAATAAAAACTACAATAAATGGAATTAATATAAATCTTAAAATAGTTAGCATATTAGGTATGTGTTTTGCCATATAAGTCCTCCTATAGTACATCGATTAGTACGTTTTTTTACTAAAAATTGTTATTTTATCATACAATGTAAAAAATAAATTTTACTTACTACTCTTCTACAGAAAATAACAATTTCTCAGTATCACTAGATACTACAACTTTTTGACCGTTTTTTAATTCTTGTCTTAAAATTTTGTCTGATAATTCATCTTCCAAATAACGTTGAATAGCACGCCTTAAAGGTCTTGCACCATATTTTAAATCAGTTCCTTTTTCAAGTAAATATTCTTTTGCATCTTGCGTCATTTCTAATACAATATTTTTATCATCTAAGGCTTTTTTAGTATCCTCTAACATTAAATCAACAATTTGTAATAATTGTTCTTTGTTTAATGGCTCAAATACTACAATTTCATCAACTCTGTTTAAAAACTCAGGGCGGAAGCTTTGCTTTAAGGCATCTAATACTTTGCCTTTATTAGAAATGCTATTACCACCAAAACCAATAGAATTAGTATTTAAGTTAGAACCTGCATTAGAAGTCATTATAATAATAGTATTTTCAAAAGAAACAGTATTTCCTTGGTTATCCGTTAATCTTCCATCATCTAATACTTGAAGAAGAATATTAAATACATCAGGGTGAGCCTTCTCAATTTCATCAAGTAAAACAATAGAATAAGGTTTTCTCTTTACCTTTTCAGTTAATTGACCTGCATCATCATAGCCAACATAGCCTGGAGGAGAACCAATTAGCTTAGAAGTAGAGTGACTTTCCATATATTCAGACATATCTACACGAATAATAGAATTTTCATCTCCAAACATTTCGTAAGCTAAACTCTTTGCAAGTTCAGTTTTACCAACACCAGTAGGTCCAACAAAAATGAAAGAAGGAGGACGTTTGGTGCTTTTTAAACCTGCACGATTTCTACGAATAGCACGAGAAACCGCCTCAATAGCCTCATTTTGACCAATAACTTTTTTGTGTAAATTTTGCTCTAAGTTTAAAAGTTTTAAAGTTTCTTCCTCAGTAATCTTCTTAACAGGAATTTTAGTCCAACTTTCTACAACTTCTGCAATATCTTGAATAGTAAGTTCTGTTAATTTTAAAGTTGAATTAATTTTATCAATTTGCTCCATTAAGCTACACTCTCTAGCCTTTAGTTCTGCGGCCTTTTGGTAGTCTTCGGTAGAATCTGCTTGCGCTGCTTCTTCTTTTTCTTCTTGAACTGCTTTTAATTCATTTTTCAATACTTCTAACTGATACAATGCTTTGTTATTTAAGTTAATACGAGAGCAAGCTTCGTCCAAAATATCAATAGCCTTATCTGGTAAGAAGCGGTCGTGAATATACTTTTCAGACATAATGACAGTTTGCTTAATAACATCAGTTGAAATTTTAACTTTGTGGAAATCTTCATAATATTTCTTAATACCCTCTAAAATATCAATAGAATCAGAAATAGAAGGTTCTTCTACAATAATAGGTTGAAATCTACGCTCTAACGCAGTATCCTTTTCTATGTATTTGCGATATTCTTTTAAAGTAGTAGTTCCAATTAATTGAATTTCACCATTTGCAAGAGCAGGCTTTAAAATATTAGCAGCGTTCATAGAATGTTCTGCATCGCCAGCACCAATAATATTGTGAATTTCATCAATAACTAAAATAATGTTACCAAGACTTTTGCATTCGTCCATAATAGACTTCATTCTTGCTTCAAATTGACCTCTAAACTGGGTTCCTGCAATAATAGCAGTCATATCTAAAAGATAAACCTCTTTATTTAGTAACTTAGCAGGAACTCTACCTGCTGCAATTTTTAAGGCTAAGCCTTGTGCAATAGCAGTTTTACCAACACCAGGCTCACCAATTAAACAAGGGTTATTTTTAGAACGTCTATTTAAAATTTGAATCATTCTTTGAATTTCTTTATTTCTACCAACAACCATATCAATTTCATTGTTCTTTGCTTTGTTTGTTAAGTTAGTTCCAAAAGTATCTAAAGCCTTCTTCTTTTTATCTTTTGGCTTTTTATCTACTTTTACTTTTTTCTTTTCACTGCTAGAAGAACTAGAATCTGCAGTTCCATCTTGTGAATTTCCCAAAATATTAGAAAAAATAGCACCAAGAGGAATAGCATTTGGAGACTGCATACCATCTTCAGTTTCGCCATTTAAAGGTTCTATAGAAAAACTAGCATCTATATCCATATTAGAAGACATGTCTTGAAGCATATTTTCTAATTGATCTGTCATATTTTTTATATCTTCATCTGAAATATTTGCCTGTTTTGCTAAAGCATCTAATGGATTTACACCTTTTTTCTTTGCACATTCATAGCATAAACCCTCAGTAGCAATAGAATTATCAGGCATTTGTTTATTAATAAAAATAACTGCTGTATTTTTATTACAAATTGAACATAACATAAATTGTCTTTCCTCCTTAATTTTTTACTCTTCTATCATACTACAAAAAGGTAAAATAGTCAATGAAATTAAGTTTACATTTTGCATAAAATATAAAAAATTAGGAGAAAATAAATATAAAATATTGACGTACGCAAAAACGTATGTTATACTATAATATAGTATAAGGAGGTGTTATACTATGACAAACATTAATATTACGAACTTCAGAAAAGATATTTATGAATTGCTTGAACAAACAATTAAATATAACGAGCCTATCAATATTACAACAAAAAACGGAAATGCAGTTGTTTTATCAGAAGAAGATTACAATAATTTAATGGAAACACTATATATTTCATCTATACCAGGTCTAAAAGATGATATTATTAAAGGCTTAAAAGAAAATGTAGAAGAATATGTTAATGAAGATGAGGTGGAATGGTAGTGTATAAAATAGTTTATAGAAAAACGGCAATAAAGGATATTCCTAAAATTAAATCAATTGGCTTAAGCAATAAGGTTAAAAACTTAATTGATGTAATAAGGAATAATCCATACCAAAATCCACCACCTTATGAAAAATTACTAGGAGAATTACAAGGTGCTTATTCTAGAAGAATTAATATACAACATAGATTAGTTTATCAAGTACTAGAGCAAGAAAAAATAGTAAAAATAATTAGTATATGGACACATTATGAGAGAAAATGAACAAGAGAACAAGAGGGACGCCCCTTTTTGTTCCATTTTGGAACGCTTAAGGACACCCCTTTCATTTTTTAAATTTTTAATATACGTAAACTAATATTTTTTAAATTATTTATAGCATAGAAAATATTACTTCTGTTTTAAAATTAATTACTCAAATTAAAAGTGAGATTTTTAAGTCAATCCTCAAAATCTCACTTTTTTCTTATTCTTTATTTGACATTTCTTCTAGTTTTAGAAGTTCTTCCCAACGCTTATCTACTTCTTGTTGGAAGGCCTCAACCATCCATTCATTACCAGGTTTAAACATATGTTTAAATCTTCTTTGTGGACGTAAGAATTCTTCAACAGGTAACTTCTTAGCAGGTTTATAAGTAATCTTATACTTACCATTTTCAATTTCATATAAAGGCCAATAGCAAGTTTCTACCGCAAGTTTGTTAATTTGTGTTAGCATATCAGTTGGGTAGCCCCAACCTCTAGGACATGGAGCAAGTACATTTAAGAAAGTTGGGCCTTCTGTGTAAATAGCCTTTTCTGCTTTTTCATACAAATCTTTAAAATTCATGTATCCAGCAGTTTGTGCTACATAAGGTAAATGATGCGCTTCCATAATTTCAGTTAAATCTTTACGAATTTGCATCTTTCCAGGAATAACTTCACCAGCAGGAGAAGTAGTGGTATCTGCAAAATGAGGAGTAGCAGAAGAACGTTGAATTCCAGTGTTCATATAAGCGCCATTATCATAACATACATAAGTCATGTCATGACCTCTTTCCATAGCAGCAGATAAACTTTGAAGTCCAATATCATAAGTTCCGCCATCTCCACCAAAAGCGATAAATTTAAAATGTTCGTCTTGTGGTAATTTTCCTTGTCTTAACATTGCTTTATAAGCAGCCTCTACTCCAGAACAAGTAGCAGCAGCGCATTCAAATGCAGAATGAATATAAGAACTACTCCAAGAAGTATAAGGGTAAATACAAGTAGAAACTTCCATACAGCCAGTAGCATTTGCAACTACAGCGTGGTCTCCTTCTTTTAAGGCTCTCATTACCATTCTTGCTACTGGTGGTGCACCACAACCAGCGCACATTCTATGACCAGATTCAAATACAGCAGGTTTTGTTGCAACAACTTCTTTTACATTATATGCCATTATTTTTCACCTCTCTTTAATCCAAAGTAACGATAAGGGTTATCTATATTTCCTGTTTTTACAATCTCTTGTAAATCATTATAAACACCTAAAATATCTTTTGCAGTGGTATCTCTTCCACCAAGTCCATAAATGTAGTTAACTGTTGGAACATTTAAATTATTTACATACATACCAGAAGTAACATCTGTAAATAATGGGCCACCACAAGCATTTAAACTATCTGCTTTATCTAAAACAGCAACAGCCTTTACATTTTTCAAAGCCTTTGCAATTTCTTCTGCAGGAAATGGTCTAAATACTCTTAATTTTAAAAGACCAGCCTTAATTCCTTTTTCTCTTAAAGAATCTACAACATCTTTTGTTGTTCCTGCGGTAGAGTTCATACAAACAATAGCAATTTCAGCGTCATCTAATTTATATTCTTCAAATAAACCATATTTTCTTCCTGTTAATTTTTCAAAGTCTTTAGCAACTTCTAAAATAACTTTTTTAGCATTTCTCATAGCCTCTGCTTGTTGATATTTATGCTCAAAATGATATGCTTGTAAATCCATAGGACCAACAGCAATTGGCTCTTTTGCATTTAACAAATAATGTTCTGGTTGATATTTTCCAATAAATTCTTTTGCTTTGTCATCTTCAATTAACTCAATATTTTCAATTGAATGAGAAGTAATAAATCCATCTTGACAAACAGCAAGAGGAAGGCATACATCTTTATGCTCTGCAATGCGGTGTGCCATAATTAAATTATCATAAGCCTCTTGATTATTTTCTGAAAATAGCATAATCCAACCGCTATCACGAATTCCCATTGCATCTGAATGGTCATTATGAATATTTAATGGCCCAGAAAGTGTACGATTAACAAGTGGCATAACAATAGGAAGTCTGCAAGAAGAAGCAATGTAAATCATTTCCCACATAAAGGCTAATCCATTAGAAGAAGTAGCAGTCATGGCTCTTGCACCTGCTGCTTCTGCACCAATACAGGCACTCATAGCACTATGTTCACTTTCTACAGCTATAAATTCGGTATCTACTTTTCCATTACTAACAAAAGTAGAAAAATATTGAGGTATTTCAGTTGATGGGGTTATAGGGAAAGCAGCCACAACATCTGGGTTAATTTGTTTCATTGCAATAGCAGAGGCTTCGTTTCCACTTAAACGTTCTCTTATACTCATAGTTTTTTCTTCCTTTCTTTTATTTTTCAAATTTTATTGTTCTTTCATTTCAATTGCACCAAATGGGCAAGTTTTAGCACATACGCCACACCCTTTGCAATAATCATAATTAAAATCTCTTCTTTTTTGATCTTCTCCAACAGGAATAGCATTATCTGGGCAAACAGGGAAACAAAGTCCACATTGTTTGCATTTATCAGATAAGAAAACTGGCTTTACACTTCTCCAATCACCTGTTTTAAAATTTAGAGAATTTCCTGCATCATAAATAGTTCCGCCAGGTGTTAAGTCTTGCCATGGAGATTCTTTATTAATTTTTACTTCAGACATAAATAATTTCTCCTTTCTAAATTTATATAATTTCTAATCTATAGTTGTTTTATATATTTATTTTTTATTCCTAGTTCGGGCTAAACTTTAAAGAAATTGTAACTTATATTTTATGGGGCCTCTCATTAAAAATGAGATTCTCCCAAAAATGTTTTGACAATTTCTATAAAAGTTTACCCTCAAGGCGTCGCTAAAAAAATAAATATATAAACTAACTATAATTTAGAAACGAATAATGTTAAAAATTTATTAAATGAACTTCTTTAAGAGCAAGTTCTAAAGCTTTCATATTTCCATCAATAACTTCAGGCTTTTTAGCAAATTTATGCTTAAAAGAATCCTTCATATCATCTAAAAATTCTTGCTCTGTCATAATTTCAGAAACCTTTACAATTGCTGCAAGCATTGGAGTATTTGGAAAATACTTTCCAAGAGCCTCTTCTGATACTTTTCTTGCATCAATAGTATATACTTTACCTTTATAACCATTTAGTAATGACTTTAATTCGTCAGCATTTTTAGTTGTATTAATAACAATAGCACCAGTTTCTTTTAAGCCATCTGTAACAGGTACAGATTCTAGTAAAGAATCATCTACTACTACAACATAATCTGGTTCATAAATATTGCTGTGAAGACGAATTGGTGAAGTGCTAATACGATTATAGGCTGTAATAGGAGCACCCATTCTCTCAGGACCATACTCTGGAAAACCTTGAATATATTTTCCTGTATTAAAAGCAGCATCTGCAAGTAGCAAAGAAGCAGTTTTTGCACCTTGGCCACCTCTACCATGCCATCTAATTTCAATCATGTTATCCATTTTTTCCACCCTTTCTATAAAATAAAATATAATAAAAATATATGCTTTCAATGCTTTAAGTATATGCCTATTATATAAGAATGTCAAGGAAAAAATCACGACTGACTAGTCAAAAAGGAAAGATTTGGGACGCGTCCAAATCTTTCCTAATAACATCATGGAAAGATTCGGACGCGTCCCAAATCTTTCCAACGAATAGGAAAAAAATTAAAGGAAATCTTCATAAAAGGTAAAAATTTGTGTTACAATAAAAAAGGTAATAGAAAAATACTATGCGACTTACTGTGAAACACTATGAAACAAGAAAGGGGATAAAGTCTACTATGGAAATACTAGAAATTGCAAATAAAATAAAGCAAAAAGGCGGGAAACTATATTTAGTAGGCGGAGCACTTCGAGATGAACTCCTTAAAAGAAAAGTGCATGATAAAGATTATTGCGTAGTAGGCTTAAATGAAGAAGAGTGGGAGGAATTGTTTCCAGAAGCTCATAAACGAGGAAAATTTTTTGGTGTATATGACATAGAAGCAACAGAATTTGCGCTAGCAAGAAAAGAAAAAAAGAAGGGAATAGGACACACACAATTTGCTATTACAACAGGAAAAGAAATAACAATAGAGGAAGACTTAGCAAGAAGAGATATTACCATAAATGCAATGGCAAAAGAAATAGAAACAGGAAAAATACTAGACCCTTACAATGGAAAGCAAGATATAGAAAAGAAAATTATTAGAGCAACAAGTGAAGCATTCTGTGAAGACCCCTTAAGGGTATACCGAGTTGCAAGATTTGCTGCTATGCTAGACTTTACTGTAGAAGAAAACACAATTACTATGATGAAAGAACTAAAACAAGAATTAATAACATTATCTGCAGAAAGAGTTTTTGACGAATTTAGAAAAGCACTAAGTACAGATAAACCTTCCATCTTCTTTGAAGTATTAAAAAAAGCAGATGTATTAGATATTCATTTTAAAGAAATTTACGACTTAATAGGAAGCACTCAGCCAGAAAAATATCACCCAGAAGGAGATAGTTTTGCACATACCATGATGGTAGTAGATAAATCAGCACAAATAACAAATAACTTAGAAATTCGTTTTAGTGCTTTAGTACACGACTTAGGAAAAGGAATTACTCCAAAAGAAATGTTACCACATCACTACGGGCATGATAAAAGTGGGGTTTTGCTGGTAGCAAATTTCGGAAAACGATTAAAAATGCCAGAAATTTGGATAAAATGCGGAAAAACGGCAGCAAAAGAACATATGCTAGGTGGCATTTTTTCAAAAATGACAGCGCCAAAACAAGTAGATTTTTTAGAAAGAGTTTCTAAGTCAAAATTAGGATTAGACGGAATGAAAATAGTAGTTTTATGTGATAAGTGGAGAGGAAGGCAAATGCCACAAGACATTACGTTTGACAAAATTGGAAAAGAATGTTTTAGCAAAATAAATGGAAAATATATAGAAGAAAAATATCATATAAAAAATACAAAAAAAGTAGGAGAGTTGCTTCGAAAAGAACGCATTGAATGGATAAAAGAAAACAATAGAAATATTATTAGCTAAAATAGACACAAATTTTAATAATAAAAAATAAAAAAAGATTGAAATAAAGTATCTTTTAAGATACAATAAGAAAAAACACAAAAGAGAGGAAATTTAGAAAATGCAAAATAAGAAAAAATTGGTAAAGCAAGAAAAAGGTGCTATATCAACATTAGTTTTATTCACAGTGTTAGTGTTTTTAGCAATTTTAATGGGAAGTTATTTAATTACAACAACTTTATTAAAATCTCAATTAAAAAGTAATATGAGAATTGCACAAATTTATGGAGAAGATGTAGATAATGTTGATGAGATATATAATGAAAAAATAAATGCAAGTTGGAATGAAATAAAAAAGGTAAATGCACCTAAAATAAAAGGAACAGGGCTAACACCAGTAAAAATTGATGCAAATGGAAATATCACAGTAACAACAGAAGAAGATACAACATGGTATAATTATGAAAATCAACAATGGGCAAATGCAAAAAGTGCAGATGGTTCATTGTGGGTATGGATACCAAGATATGCATATAAAATAACTTATGAACCAAGCAATGACCATTCACAAGCTGGAACAATAGATGTAAAATTCCTAATAGGAACAACAGATAATTACGAAGAAGCAAATACAGAAACTGGTAGTAAAGCAGCTAAAAGAGCAACAGAAAAAAACGTAGGAGAAGCAGGAACACCAGTAGATACAACAACAGATTACTACGTACACCCAGCATTCACTAACGAAAGTAGTATCCAGTTTGCTAATGGTGGTTGGGATAAAGAATTAACAGGAATATGGGTAGCAAAATTTGAAGCGGGGTATGTAGGAAATTATAATGTACCAACTTCTGCAAAAGATTCAAATGTATCATATACGTCAACTGATGACGTTACAAATTATTATGGAAAAGTAACTACTAGTACAAAAATGAAATATCCAACATTCCAAGCAAATAAAGCAAGCTATAATAATATTAATGTAAGTGATGCATTTACACTATGCAGACATTTAACAGATGAAGGAAACCAATATGGACTAACTTCAACAGTAGATAGCCATTTAATGAAAAACAGTGAATGGGGAGCAGTTACTTATTTGGCATGGAGCAAATATGGACAAAACAAAAAACAAATTAGAATTAATAATGTATCAGCAAATGGTACAAATACTGTTTATGCAGTAACGGGTTATGGAGCAGCAACAGATGATGAAGGAGAAAATAAAAATCTAAACTTAAGTGATTTATTAAATGGGAGTGCACAAGGAAATTGGCA
Source organism: uncultured Clostridia bacterium (assembly GCA_947599825.1). Taxonomy (GTDB): domain Bacteria; phylum Bacillota; class Clostridia; order TANB77; family CAG-508; genus UMGS1663. The sequence continues at coordinate 24,585 of CANQFS010000007.1, read as the reverse complement.
TAGTGACGCTGGAAAAAAAGCGAGCACAACAGGAAATATTACAGGAATTTATGATATGAGTGGAGGTTCATGGGAAAGAACAGCAAGCTTTGTAGATAATGGAAATACTAATTTAGTAAATAACGCTAAAAGTTTACTAGAAGAAGCAAAGACAACTATTACAAGTGAAAACAAAGCAAACGCTAATACAGGACATAGCACAAAATATGTAACTATTTATCCAAATGATGAAAACACTTCAACAAACAATAGTAATACGGCAAGCCAAAGTAATTTTGCAAAAAACACAAAAATATTTGGAGATGCCATAAGGGAAACCACAGGAAGTAAGGCAGGAAGTAATAGTTCAGGTTGGAACACGAACGCATGGAATAGTGATTACTCGCGTTTCGCAGGGTATACGACTCCAGTTTTCTTGCGTGGAGGAATTTATGATTTTAATTCTAAGGTAGGTAATTTTGCTTTTCATTGTACAACGAGCAAAGCAAACACAGGAGATGGCTTCCGTGCAGTGCTAATACCTTAAATTTATAGTACAAAAAATATTTATAAATAAGCGAGCATAAAAAATTTTCTACAAAATACATTTGATAGAAAACTTTAGACTCGCTTTATATATGAATATGTATGAATAAAATGAACAGAAATAAATTATTTTTCCTCACCTCATTGACTTTTTACGAATTTCATTATATGATATAAGCATTAAAAATATGCACTTTTTTAAAAAATAGGAACTAAAAAAAGTTCAAGGAGGAAAAAATATGGGAGAAGTTATCGTTATCACATCAGGAAAAGGCGGCGTAGGAAAAACAACTACAACAGCCAACTTAGGGTCTGCCTTAGCACTAAGAGGAAAAAAAGTAGTATTAGTAGATACTGACATAGGGCTTCGTAACCTAGACGTAGTTATGGGTCTAGAAAACAGAATTGTATATGATATCGTTGACGTGGTAGAAGAAAAATGCAAATTAAGACAAGCGTTAATCAAAGACAAACGTTTTAATGAACTATTCTTACTTCCAGCAGCGCAAACAAGAGATAAAAGTGCAGTAAATGAAGAACAAATGAAAGATTTAACAAGTAAGTTAAAAGAAGAATTCGATTATATTTTAATTGACTGCCCAGCAGGAATAGAGCAAGGCTTCAAAAATGCTATTGCTGGAGCAGATAGAGCCATTGTTGTAACAACAGCAGAAATTTCGGCTATCCGTGATGCAGATAGAATAATAGGTTTACTAGAATCATCAGAAATCAAAAATCCACAACTAGTTATCAACCGTTTACGTCCAAGCATGGTAAAAAAAGGCGAAATGATGGACGTAGAAGACATAGTAGACTTATTATCTATAGATTTAATAGGTGTTGTACCAGATGATGAATATATTATCACACAAACCAATAAAGGAGAGCCGGTTGTATCGAACCATAGAGCGCCTTCAGGAAAAGCATACATAGAAATAACAAGAAGAATTTTAGGAGAAAATGTAGAAGTTTCAATTCCTGGAAGAGAGAAAGGATTTTTAGCCAAATTAAAAAATATTTTCTCAAAAAAATAGACAAAATAAGAATAACGGAGGGAATATAATGTTCGATAGCATATTAAATTTTTTTAAAAAATTAAGAAAAGAAAATAAAAAAGATTCCAAAGACACTGCAAAAGAAAGACTACATTTAGTTCTAATGCAAGATAGAGCAAACGTATCTGCAGACTTTATGGAATTAATGAAACAAGAAATAATAGAAGTTATAAAAAAATATATTGATGTAGATGAAAATTCAATAGACGTCAAACTTACAAACAAAGTAAATAGCGACGGAACAACAGGTGCTCCGTTTTTATATGCCAATATTCCAATTCTAAATGTAAAAGATGACACTAAACAAATTCACATTGAAAGAAAACTACAAAAAGGCCAAGAAGAGCAAAAACAAGAAAAAACAGAAAAAGAAAATAGAGAAGTAGAAAATAAAAAAGAGCAAAATGAAAACGTAGAAGAAGGCAAAATACACAAAAATGAAGAAAAAAATTCAGAATCAGAGGCTCAAAAACAAGCACAAGAAGTAAAAAATATGCAACAAAAAGATGCACAAGTAGTTAATTTTGAGCAAGAGGAAAATAAGCAAGTAGAAAATAATGAAAAAGAAGCAAATAGTGAGCAAGAAAAAGAATTAGAAGAAAAAGTACAAGAAGTAGATCAAAAACAAGAAACTTTAGCAGAAAAAAACGAAGAACAAAAACAGGAAGAAGATAAAAATTCAAATCACGTAGAGGTTTAAGAATGAAGAGAAATATCTTTAAAAATATAGAATGGTCTATTCTTATTTGTACCATACTGTTAATCATAATAGGAATGATAGCCCTATTTTCTGCAACGCAAGAAAATTCACAAGACGAATTAAAAAAACAAATAATTTGGCTTGTTGTTAGCATTCCCATTATGATTTTCGTTATTTGTATAGATTATGAGGTGATTGTAAAAATATCACCAATTTTTTATGGAATTTTTCTAATCTTATTAGTTGCAGTATTATTTACAGAATCAGTAAATGGAGCAACAAGTTGGTTTAATATAGGAAGTTTTTCGTTCCAACCATCTGAATTTGCAAAAATCTTTGTAATATTAACATTTGCCTATACAGTAGTAAAAATACAAGAAAGAGGAAGAGACGAAATAAGTAAGCCAACGAAACTAATATTATCACTATTAGTAATAGCAGTGCCAGTATTATTAATCATAAAGCAACCAGACTATGGAACAGCCCTAGCATTTTTAGTAGCAACAGTATTTATTTTGTATGCTGCAGGAATCAAAAAAAGATACATTATAGCATCTATTTTAATAGTAGTTATTAGTGCGCCATTACTATACTTTTTCGTTTTGCCAGAACATGCCAAAACAAGAATAGATGTATTTTTAAATCCAAACTTAGACCCAAGAGGGGCAGGTTATAATATTCTTCAATCAAAACTTGCAATTGGTTCAGGGCAGTTATTTGGAATGGGGTTGCTTAAAGGAAACCAAACACAATTAGGATTTTTATATCCCAAAACAACAGACTTCATTTTTGCCGTAATAGGTGAAGAAATGGGATTTGTAGTAACAGTCGCTATTGTGCTAATATACGTTATTTTAATTACAAAAGCAATATTTGTAGCAAAAACAGCCAAAGACGACCTAGGCTCCTATATAGCAATGGGAATTGCAGGAATTTTTCTATTCCACATGGTAGAAAACATAGGTATGACAATTGGTCTACTTCCTATAACAGGAGTACCACTTCCATTTGTAAGTTATGGAGGAAGTTCACTTCTAACAAACCTTATTCTAATTGCCCTTTTATTAAATATTAGTGGAAGAAGACAAAAAGCAATCTTTATAGAGTAAATCCGAACAGGAGGGACGCCCCTTTTTGTTCCAAAATGGAACGCTTAAGGACACCCCTTTAAAATATATTTAAAAATTAGTAATCTATAATAAAAAAAGGAAAAGAAAATGTACTTAAAACCATTAAAAATAGGAAATGTAACGTTAGAAAATAATATTTTACTCGCGCCAATGGCAGGAATTACAGATAGAGCCTTTAGAAAAATATGCAAAAACTATGGCGTAGGTTTAGTATGTACTGAAATGGTAAGCAGTAAAGGCTTATTTTATAACGATGAAAAAACAAAACTAATATTAAACACAGAAGGCGAAAAAAGGCCAATTTCTATGCAAATATTTGGAAGCGACGTAGAAACTATGGGGTATGCAGCAAAATACGTATCAAAAATAGCAGACATAGTAGATATAAATATGGGCTGTCCAGCGCCAAAAGTAGTAAAAAATGGCGATGGAAGTAAACTATTATTAAATTTAGAGTTAGTAGGAAAAATAGTAAAAGAAGTAGTAAAAAATTCAAAAGTGCCAGTTACAGTAAAAATTAGAAAAGGCTGGGACGAAGAAAACATTGTAGCAGTAGAAGCGGCAAAAATTATAGAAGAAGCGGGAGCCTCTGCCATTACCATTCACGGAAGAACGAGGCAAGAATTTTACACAGGAAAAGCAGATTGGGACATCATCAAAAAAGTAAAAGAAAATGTTTCAATTCCTGTTATAGGAAATGGAGATATAAAAACAAAAGAAGACGCCTTAGAAATCTTTGAAAAAACAAATGTAGATGGCATAATGATAGGAAGAGCAAGCCTAGGGAACCCTTGGATATTTGAAGAAATTATAAACTACTTACAAGGAAACCTTAAGCGCAAAATAGAAAAAGAAGAAAAATTAGAAACAATACTTAAACATATAGAATTAGAAACAGAGGAAAAAGGAGAAAAAGTAGGAATAAATGAACTAAGAAAGCATCTATCAGCATATATAAAAAATATGCCAGATGCCACTAGCATGAGAGAAAAAATAAATAAAATAGACACCAAAGAAGAACTTACCACTTGTCTTAGAGCATACTTTACATCAACAAACATATAATGAAAGAAAGAATAGCAAAAATGCTATTTTTTTTTAGTTATTAGAAATGTATAAAAAACATATCTATTAACTATTTAATATAAGAAACTAATATAAAAAATTTTAAGCACGCAAAAATGCCCAAGTAATATTAGTTTCAGAAAGGGGAAATATGAAAAACAAAAAAATCATTTTAATTCTTTTCATAATATTAATCTTAGTAGCACTTACAATTTTTTTAATTTTCTATTATAAAAATGGAAAAACTGGAAACACTATAATTAACCAATCGGAAGAAAAAATAATAGATACCATTTTAAATATGACATCATATCAAGCAAAGCTAGAAATTACAATAGAAACAAACAAAAACAAAACAAAATACGTTGTAAATCAAAGTATGAAAAATGGAGTATCAAAACAAGAAGTATTAGAGCCAGAAAACATAGCAGGAGTTATAACAGAATATGACGGAAAAAACTTAAAAATAAGAAACAACAAACTAAACTTAGAAACAACATTTGAAAACTATCAATATATAGTAGAAAACAGGCTATGGTTAGATTCCTTTATAGAAGAATATAAAACAGGCAAAAACGTAAAAAACAGTAGTCAAGAAAACGAAATACTATTAGAAATAGAAAATAAAGAAAATCCATATAATGTGCACAAAAAATTATATGTGGATAAAAAAACAGGAAAACCAACCAAAATGATAGTCCAAGACATTAACCAAAAAACGCTAGTCTACATATTATATACTGAGATAAAAATCTCAAAATAAAATTTAAAATATATCTAAAAAATGAAACTTTCGATATGGAAAAATAGTAGGAGTGATAGGCAAATGGTAATAAAAAGAGGAGATATGTTTTATGCAGACTTAAGTCCAGTCGTAGGTTCAGAACAAGGAGGAATCAGACCTGTTATTATTATTCAAAATGATATTGGAAACAAGCACAGCCCAACAGTAATTGCAGCCGCTATTACCTCCCAAACAGGAAAAACAAAACTACCAACCCATATTGAAATTGGTTCAGGAGATAGCGGGCTAAAAGCAGACTCAATTGTACTTACCGAACAAATCAGAACAATTGATAAAAGTAGGCTAAAAGAAAAAATAGGGCATATCAATGATGATGTCGTAATGAATAAAATAAATAATGCTTTAGGCGTTAGTTTTGGATTAGATGATTAGAAAAATTTAGGCAAAATTTTAGGGACGGGGGTTAAAAATTCAATCTGTGGATAAATTGTTAATAATAGCAAAAGTTTTCCACAAATTAGAAATTTTAATTCCTGTCCCTAAAATTTCCAACAATTTCTTAAATTTTTAGTTTCTTTATAATTTTAATTTCTTTATATAATTTCTCTTTTACATCTTGTCTTAAAAACAAAGCATTACGATATTCTTCTAAAATCTTTTTATAATTTTCAGCGTTTTCGCCAGACGAGAACAACATTCTCATTCCTTCTTTATAATATTCTTTCTCTTTATCTTTCTTTGCTTTTTGACTCCTTAAATCATATCTCTCAATTTTTTCCAAACGTTTAATTTGTTCTGCTAAATAATCAATATATTCCATAACACAACTAATTTCATATAAAGTATCATCTATAACTACTTTAAAAAGAGCTTTTAGGGCATTAGCATTAATTTTTCCTACTTTATAATTTTCTTTTAAAGAATCCAAAGCAACAGTTTTTATATAATCTGTAGGCTGTGCATCTTTAATTAATTCTTTCAATGTTTGAGAAATATTAATGTGTGTAGTATATTGCCTTTTAGTAACAATAGCGTCATACTCATCGGCAACACGAATAATTTGAGCTACATAAGGGATATCCTTTTTTGTTACTCCATTAGGATAGCCAGTTCCGTTCAAAGCTTCATGATGATATAAAGCGCCTTCAGCATAAGGCCTTAACTTTAAATCTTTCATACACATTTCATAACCAATAGTAGTGTGTGTCTTCATAATTTCATATTCTTCATCTGTTAATATATCAGGTTTGTTTAAAATTTCTTTTGGAATTGCTATCTTTCCAATATCATGCAAATAAGCGCAAATAGTAGCATGAATAGTGAATGTTTTTCTACAATGCAAATATTCGCAAATGCGGCAAACTAAATTAGCAACATTTTCGCTATGGCGTCTAGTAAAAATATCTAACTGCTCTAATATAGATAGTTGATATTTCATAATAGCATCTAAATTGTATGATTTTAAATTTGTAGGATTATAAAAATCGATTTTTGGTTCAAACATATTTATTAGTTCCTTTCTCTCTTTTGTATTAAATTAATCATAACATTTCTATTTATAGAATGCAAGAAATGAAGAATAAAAATAAGTTTTTTTAATTAATATCAGCAAAATTGGCAATATAAAATAGAAATATAGAAGGATAAAATTTCAAGTTGAAAAGGTCAAAAAAATATGTTATGATAAATGAAAATAAAGAAGGAATGAGAAAAATAGTGAAAGAAAAAGAGCAAATATATAAAATACAAAAATGCAACACCTTTGAACTAAAAGACATTTTTGAATGTGGGCAATGTTTTAGGTGGAATGAGCAAATAGATGGAAGTTACATTGGAGTTGTAAAAAATAATGTAATAAAAGTAAAAAAAGAAGGACAAGATGTAATTTTTAAAAGTGTAGGAGAAGACAATTTACAAGAACTTGTTACAAATTACTTTGATTTTCAAACAGACTATGAAAAAATCAAGCAAACCTTATCTAATATAGATGAAAACATGAAAACAAGCATTTCTTATGGTCAAGGCATACGCATCTTAAACCAAGATTTGTGGGAAACCATCATTTCATTTATTATTTCAGCAAATAACAATATACCAAGAATCAAAGGAATCATAGAAAGAATATCCAAAACATATGGAAAAGAAATAATATTTGAAAATAAAAGTTACTACACCTTTCCAACAACTAGTGAACTTTCAAAAGCAAGCATAGCAGACTTAAGAAGCCTAGGACTAGGCTTTCGTGATGTGAGAGTATATGAAACAACAAAAATGATACAAACCAAGCAAGTAGACTTAGAAAAACTAAAGCAAGAAAAAGATTTTGAAGTAGTAAGAAATACATTGCTTACACTTCCAGGGGTAGGACCAAAAGTAGCAGACTGCATTTTACTATTCTCTTCTCTAAAAAGATGGGAAGCCTTTCCAATAGATGTATGGGTAAGAAGAGTAATGAATGAGCTATACATCAAAAAGCCAGATGAAACCAAAGTAAAAAAAGAGGAAATCCAAAAAATTGCTCACGAAAAATTTGGTTCTCTAGCAGGAATTGCTCAACAATACTTATTTTACTGGAAAAGAGAAGCATAATGTACCTTTGGGGACGTTTTCTAAAGGTACATTTTGTTTTATGCATCACAATACATACATCAAAAAGAAATAAATTTAGAGTAGGAGCAAAATTATGATAGTACCGAGAAAATTACAAAAAGGAGATAAAATAGGAGTTATTGCGCCTTCTAATCCAGTTACAGAAAAAAGTTTAGAAGCCATAAATGAATCTATTTTATTAATGGAAAGTTCAGGATTTTCAATTGAATTTGGAAAATATGTATTTCAAAATACTTTAGGATATGGCACTACTGCAAAGCAAAAAGCAGAAGATATAAATAAAATGTTTGAAAACAAGGAAATAAAGGCAATTTTTTGTGCAACAGGTGGTGCAAACTCAAATTCAACTTTTGAATATTTAGACTATGAATTAATAAAAAACAATCCAAAAATTCTATGCGGTTTTAGCGATTCTACCTCCATTACAAATATGATTACGCAAAAAACAGGGCTTGTAACTTTCAATGGTCCAACATTTAAGTCTTTAACCTCATGGGAAACGTCTTATGGCTACGAGCAAGTTATTAAACGTTTTGTAAAACAGGAGAAATCTTTAAGAGAAGAAAACGAAGAATTTATTACTTTGCAAGAAGGAATAGCAAAAGGAAGGCTAATAGGCGGAAACTTAAGTTTAACAGCAGGAATGAGCGCAGGAAGTTATTCTTTAGACTTTACAGACAAAATTTTATTTATAGAAGAATTATTTTTTGAAAGTCCACCTGAAATGGTAAGTCACTATTTATATCAAATGAAGCAAAATGGTGTATTTGATAAAATAAAAGGCATTTGGGTAGGAAACTACGAAGGACCAATTTCATTAGAAAAAATATTATTAGATACGTTAGATAAAAAGTATAATTTTCCTATTATTAAATCTAATAATTTTGGACATACAGACAAAAAGCAAGTAATACCAATTGGAACTATGGCAAGAATTGACACAAGTATGGTAAATAAAATTGAATTATTAGAAAATTGTGTAAAATAATATAAGTGAATTTTTATATAAAAATGAATAGATACTCAAAAACAATAAAATTATATGTTTTTAAAATAATATAAAAAATTAAACTAAGAAGTAAATTAAAATTTGCTTCTTTTTATTTTTGATTAAATATGTAACAAATTACGCTTACGATAATTAGTTAAAAATTTATTACAAATATGTTACTAATTTATAATAAATTCACAACAAATAAGCAGGGGAATTTTATAAAAAGTATTGACGAAAGAAAAATGTATTGGTAAAATTATAAAAACAATAGTAGCAACTTATAAACATAATACCAATAAAATAGCATAAAAGATTATAATAATTGAAAAATTGGGTAAATTTATAAGAAATAATAAAAATGTGGGAGGAAAACTAATGAAAAAAATTAAGAACGAAAAACAAAAATCTATTAAAGGAATAACCCTAATCTCACTTGTAATAACCATTATTATTTTAATCATATTAGCAGGTATAAGTATAAGCCTAATATTAGGAGAAAATGGATTATTTAGCAAAGCAAGAGAAGCAACAGAGAAATTCTCTCAAGCACAAAAAGAAGAAGAAAAAGCACTAGCAGAATTAGAAATGGAAATTAGAGACAATGAAAACTTACCAAAAATCACAAATGAAACGCTAGTAGGAACACAAGTAAAATTACCAGATAAATGGATAACAACAGGTGAAAATGGAGAAAGAAAAATAAGTGTAAGAGCAATAGCAGTAGAAAATGGAAAAGGAGAAGGAGAAAAAGAAGCAGTTCCAGTACCAAAAGGTTTCTATTATGTAGGTGGAACAATAGAAAGTGGAGTTGTTATATCAGATGATCCAAAAGACCAAAATAAATATGCAGATTATGAACAAGCTGAAGGAGAAGAAGGAATTCCAGCGGGAGTAGCATATAATGAAGACGGAACTGTAAATGCAGAAAAATCTGAACTAAAAGGTAATCAATTTGTATGGATACCTGTGACAGAAGAATATGCAAAAAAAGATTGGGAAAATGGTGAAACAAAATACTCAAGGGGAGACTGGGAACAAGAAACACCTAAAGAAGAGCTTGAAAAAATTGATAAATATGGAGGCTTTTATATAGGAAGATATGAAGCAGGCACAAGTGAAATTACATTGTCAACAGGTGCAAATTTTGCAGCAGAACATAATGCAGAGGTGGTACAAGATCAATTCTCTATACGCGATGGATTAAATCATACAGCAGAGGGAAAAATAACAAGTAAAGCAGGCGAAGTACCATATTACCATGCGGATTATTTTACAGCATTAAAATTATGTAATAGTATGTATGATGATTCAAGTTACGTACAAAGTAGTTTAGTAACAGGAACAATGTGGGATACTATGATGAACTTTATAGCAGGAAGCACTAAAGAAATAGTAACAACAAATTGCACATGGGGAAATTATTCTAATAATAGTGCAAATGTACATTTTAAAGCTGGACAAGGTAGATATTCAGTACTAAACAATTATGATATAGGAAACTTTATAGTATCAGATGAAACCTACCATTATGGAATAAGAACTACGGCAAGTACAGAAGATGTAAAGAAAAAGAACCTATATGATGTAGCTGGAAACTTATGGGAATGGACAAATGAAAATGCTAAAGTTGAATCAGAGTGTTATGTGCTTCGTGGAGGTCAATTCACAGGAACTTACTCTGCTTATCCTGCATGCTACCGTGCTTGCATCACTGCGACTAGTACTGCTACGACTTACGGCTTTCGCCCTGCACTTTATATCATGTAGCACTGAGTGCTAGTAGCGTTCTACCTAGATAGGCAACAAATGGCGACCAAAAATATACACAAAAAAATTTAATTGGAAACTATTGACATTTTTTTTAAGATAGAGTATTATGGTAATAGAAAATCTTAAAGATATTTTCATAGAAATCAAAAAAAGCCACGAGTTGCACCTCGTGGCTTTTTACTACACTATGTAGTTGAAAAGGATAGAAAAATATGGTATGATACGATTAGTCGTAAAAATGAAAAAAGGAAAAGGAGCAAAACATGTACGAAACATGGGAAGAACTAGAAGAAAGCATCAAGCAATGTAAAAAATGTAAACTATGCCAAAATCGAACCAATATTGTATTTGGAACAGGAAATAAAGAAGCAAAAGTAATGCTAATAGGAGAAGGTCCAGGAGCAGACGAAGATAGAGAAGGTTTGCCTTTTGTAGGAAAAGCAGGTCAACTAATGAATAAAGCATTATCAGGTTTAGGACTAAATAGAGAAGAATTATATATTGCTAATATTGTCAAATGTAGACCACCTTCTAACCGTGTTCCAGAGCAAGACGAGGCCGCAGCATGCTTAGACTATTTAAGAAATCAAGTTCTACTTGTAAAGCCCAAAATTATTGTACTACTTGGAAGCACAGCATTAAAAAACATTTTAGGCAAAGAATATAGCATAACAGCAGCAAGAGGAAAATGGATAGAGAAAAAAGAAATAATGTATATGCCAACTTGGCACCCAGCAGCACTTCTCCGAGATGAAAATAAAAAAATAGAATTTTGGAATGACTTAAAAGAAGTTAAGAAAAAAATGCAAGAACTAGAGTAAAGAAAAAAATAAGAATGCTAAGTCAGTTTACTAGACAAGAGTTATTTATTAAAATAAAATAAAAAATAAGATAGAAAATAAAACAGGAAATAAAAGACAAGCAGAAAATAAAAGACAAACAGGAAATAAAAGACAAGCAGAAAATAAAGCAGAAAATAAAATATAAAACAAAAATTAAGACAGAAAATAAAAAAATAAAATAAGAACAGTGCAAAAGCAAATAAACTAGGAAAGAGGAACAAAGTGGAAGAAATAAAAGAAAAAGCAGAATATTGTTTAAATTGTAAAACAAGACCATGCACAAAAGGTTGTCCATTAGAAAATAACATACCAGAATTTATACAAGAAGTAAAACAAGGAAACATAGAAAAAGCCTATCAAATATTAAGCAAAACAACAGTATTGCAACCAATTTGTGGACTAATTTGCCCTCACATGAGCCAATGCCAAGGAAATTGCGTTCGTAGATTTAAGGGCTTGCCTACTTCAATTGGAGAAATGGAAGCATTTGTTGGAAAAGAAGCATTAGAAAAAAATATTCCTTTTGAAGAAGAAAAGCCAAAGAAAAACGGCAAAAAAGTAGCAGTAGTAGGTGGCGGACCAGCAGGACTAACTTGTAGCGCATTCTTAGCAAGAAAAGGCTATGAAGTAATAATATATGAAAAACACGAAAAATTACGGAGGCATACTATCGCATGGCATACCAGATTTTCGTTTAAACCATACTATTTTAGAAAAAACAATACAAAAAATCTTGGAATTAGGAATTCAAGTAAAATATAATCAAACTCTAGGAAAAAGTATAACATTGCAAGAATTACAACAAAAATATGATGCCGTATTTCTTGCAATAGGAAGCAATGTTCCAATGCAAATGAATATTGAAGGAGAAGACTTGCAAGGAGTTTATGGAGGCAATAAATTATTAGAAAATAACGAGCACCCAGACTATAAAGGCAAAAAAGTAGCAGTAATAGGTGGCGGAAATGTAGCAATAGACTGTGCTAGAACAATAAAAAGAAAAGGTGCACAAGAAGTCTATATAATTTATAGAAGAGCAGAAGAGCAAATGCCAGCAGAAAAAAAGGAAATAGAAGAAGCAAAAGAAGAGGGAATTACTTTCCTATTCCAAAATAATATAGTAAAAATATTACCAAAAGAAAATACAAAGGAAAATATAAAACGAGTACAAAAAATAGAATGTATAAAAACAGAACTTGTGCAAAAAGAAGGAGACCTAAGACCAAGTCCAGTAGACATTAAAGGAAGCAACTATTTTCTAGAAATGGACTATGTAGTTATGGCAATAGGCTCAAAACCAGAACAAGAAATAGTAAAAAGCCTTTCTATTCAAACCAACACTAAAGGCTACATAGAAGTAGATAGAAACTATATGACATCACAAAAAGGCATTTTTGCAGGAGGAGATATTACAGGCTCAAAAGCAACCGTAGCATGGGCAGCAAGAGCAGGAAGAAACGCAGCAGAAGCAATAAATGAATATTTAAAATAAAAAATGGAAAGATTTGGGACGCGTCCAAATCTTTCCATCGTTAAAATTTAAAAATGTATTTCACCTGTACAAATTACATAAGTTTTAAATCTTTTATGTATAAAAGATTTCATAACAAATTTAATTGTTGGAAAGATTTGGACGCGTCCCAAATCTTTCCTCTTCTTCACTAGATATTCCGAGCAATTTTGCAATTTTGCTAAGTAAAATTTGCCATAAACTTCTTTTATAAGGAACAAGAGCAGTTTGACCTGTAATTTGTTCATACACTTCATCTAATTTAGTCATTAAATGAATATAATAGTCATTAAAATAAGTATAATTCTCAGTTGTGCCTAACAAATCTTTGTAAGAGTATAACTTTTTACGGTAATCTTCAATATCTTGCACAGAATATAAATTTTGCAAACCATTATCAAAATAAGAAGTGAAAATTTTATTTTGGGTTTCAATAAAAGTTTCTTGAATTATATTTTTACAATTTTCAATTTTAGTAGATACTTTCGCCAATTCCTTTTCATTTAACTCGTCTTGGTGTAAATGAGAAGTAACACGAATAATTTTCTCCTCCGCGTCTAGTATTTTATCTAGATTCTTTTCAATTTGCACAAAAGTAGCCTCTGACGTCTGATGAACAAAAGCATTTTTAAACTGATCATCACTATATAATGTACTATGATATAAAGTAGCCTCTCCTACTAAATAAGCCATTTGACTAATCAAATTACAAATAACAGGATAGTAAGAAGGTGTAATTGTATTAAACTCAATACCATAATATTTTACAGTATCCTCCTGTTTATTTAACATTTTAGCAGAAATTAACTGCACAGCAGCTTCATTCATAGCCATACCATGTACCTTCATATTATTAAAATCACATAGTCCTAAGCGATACAAGGTACCCTTCTCATCTTTTCTTTCTTGAAAATGGTGAATAAACTCATGAATAGTAAGTTCCTTCATTTCGTCTATAGATAACCCTTTTTTAAAATAAATAGTTGAATTTTTATACAAATAATTCGCCTCAGACATACCCTCTGGCATATCTGCAACATACATATTTAAACGAGATACTTTAACAAATAAATCGTGATAACGAAAACCAGAAAAAGGGAAAAATGAAATAAATTTTTCTGCAACAAACTTAGCAATTAAAGTAATGCTAAGTGCATCTAACTCTTCTATTACATGAATTCCGTCCTTCTGTAAATCTTTTTCTATACTCATAATATGAATTTTCTCCTTCGTTTTTTATACGTTATTTATTATAAAGGAAAGTTGAGCAAGTTTGAATAACAGATGTATTAAATTTTTATTACAATTGCATGACAAATAAGAAGAAAGTAAATTTTTAATACTATTTTGTCGAATTATTCCAAGCAGGTTACTAGGTATGAAATTGTATTTTTAAGGCTAACCATTATTTAGAAAAAGAATAGAAAGAGAAATTTTAAGTAAAAGTAGATATAAACAAACTTGAAAAAAAACTAAGCAAATGGTATGATACAGAAAACTTTCATAGAAAATTATAGCAAAATTGAAACATAAATTAATATCCTGAATATGGAATTATTGAACAAGTTTTGTACCTTGGAAAGGAATGAATTAAAAGTGAACGAATATATTACAGTTATTGGAGGAGGCTTAGCAGGTAGCGAAGCGGCTTACCAAATTGCAAAAGCAGGAATAAAAGTAAAATTATATGAAATGAAACCAGAAAAATATTCAAAAGCGCATACAAATCAAAATCTAGCAGAAATAGTATGTAGCAATTCCTTCAAATCAAATTTACATACAAATGCTTGTGGACTTCTAAAAGAAGAATTGCGTATGTTAGATAGCATGCTTATAAAAATAGCAGACGAAACTAGTCTTCCAGCAGGTCAAGCCTTAGCAGTAGATAGAGAAGAATTTGCCCAAAAAGTAACCAAAACGTTAGAAAATATGGAAAATGTAGAAATAATAAGGCAAGAGATAACAAGCATAGAACAATTATTGAAAGAAGGAATTGTAATAATAGCAACAGGACCTTTAACATCAGATAGTTTGTCAAAAGAAATTGCCAAACTAACCGGAAAAGAAAAACTTAGTTTTTATGATGCAGCAGCGCCAATAATAGAAAAAGAAAGTATAAATTTTGACATAGCTTTTTTTGGAAATCGTTACGACCAAGAAAGAGGAAAAGACGAAGAAATAGAAGCTTGGAAGCAAAGATTACAAAATCAAGAAGCAAGTTATATTAATCTTCCAATGAATAAAGAAGAATATGAAAACTTTTGGCAAGAATTAATAAAGGCAGAAATAGTAGAACTACACGAATTTGAAAAAAGAGAAATATTTGAAGGTTGCATGCCAATTGAAGTAATGGCAAAAAGGGGGCAAGACACATTACGATTTGGACCATTAAAACCAGTTGGATTCACAGATTTAAGAACAGGAAAAAGACCTTATGCTGTTGTGCAACTAAGGCAAGACAACCAAGAAGGAAGTCTTTACAATATGGTAGGATTTCAAACAAATTTAAAATTTGGAGAACAAAAAAGAGTATTTTCACTTATTCCAGGGCTAGAACAAGCAGAATTCATGAAATATGGAGTAATGCACCGCAATACATTTATAAATTCACCACAATTATTAAATGAAACCTATCAAATGAAAGAAATACCAAACTTATACTTTGCAGGGCAAATAACAGGGGTAGAAGGCTATGTAGAATCTATTAGTTCTGGAATGGTAGCAGCGTTAAATAGCATAAAGCAAATAAAAAACATGCCAAAAGTAATATTTCCAAAAGAAACTATGATAGGAGCTTTGGCAGACTATATTTCTACGCCAAAAGAAAACTTTGAACCAATGAATGCTAATTTTGGAATATTACCTACATTGCCAGAAAAAATAAAAGATAAAAAAATAAAATATGGAAAATTAGCAGACATTGCAATACAAAAACTAAAAGCAGTAATAGAATAAAAATAACTACTTTTACTTAAAAATATTGTCAAAATACGCTAGAATTATTAAAATTTATACGAAATTTTTAAAATTTTACATAATATAGTTGCAATTTATGTCATTTTATGGTAAAATAAAGAAGG
Source organism: uncultured Clostridia bacterium (assembly GCA_947599825.1). GTDB lineage: Bacteria > Bacillota > Clostridia > TANB77 > CAG-508 > UMGS1663. Next base: position 8,559 of record CANQFS010000007.1, on the reverse strand, counting down.
TTATCAAAAGAGAAAGGGGAAACTATAATATGAAAAAAGATATTATTGAGTTTGAAGAATATGGTATAACAATAGATACAAAAGAAATAGAATCAATGAAAAAAGAAGAATTAGAAAAGTGTAAAGCAAAAATTGAAGAAATACAAAAAATATTAGATAAATAAGGTAAGGGGAGGAAAAAATGAAATTACCAGAATCAATTAGAAAAAATTTAAAAGACATAGGAGATAGTATTTTATATAATGATTATGAATTAGAAGATGAAGACTATAAGCTTACTAGAAAAGAGAAAAAATTATTGAAACGTCAAGAAACTTTAGAAGCAGAGAATGAAGAAAAAGAGCCAAAAAAACAAAAAGAGCCAAAAAAACAAAAAAAGCAAAAAGAGCAAAAAGAGCCAAAAGTGAAAGAAATAAAAAGTACAGAAAAAAGAGAAAATCTAGACGGAATAAATAATATAGAAGAAGTAGATAATAGCTCAAAAAAAGAAAAAAGTTTAAAAAGTGAAGAAAAATCACAAAAAAGAAAACTTCGCATAGAAAGAAAAGTGAACAAAAATTATAATAAATATATTAATAAAATACAAAAAAGCATGACTCTTCTAGAAAAATTAGAGCTAATTAAAAAGAAATTAGAAAAAGAAGAATTAACGCCTTGGAGAAGATTACTATTACAAATAAAATTCTCAAAAATACAAACCAAATTAGATAAGCAAATTGCATATATAGATGTAGAAGAGTTTAAACAACAATGCCGATCATCAAAACATACTATAGGTGTAAATGATGAGCAAAAATTAAATGATTCTTTAGAAGAATATAATGAAATATTAGATGAACAATATGAAATAGAAAATCAACTACAAGATTTAACAGGAACCTATCAATATCAAACAAAACCAGAAAATTTAGTAAATATAGAAGAAATGAATCAACAATTAGAAGAAACAATAAAAAGAAAAGAAGAAAAAGAACAGCAAATGAAAGAAGTTTTCCAAGAAGGACAAAAGAGATATAACGAAATAGCTAAAACTATGAGTAAGGAAATAATAAAAAACAATGCAGTTACAATTCAATGGAAAACTATTAAAAAATTCTTTAAACGTATAGCTAAAAACGTAACAGATTGGTGGCAAAACAAAAAAATAGAAAAAGACGCTAAAAAAGGTTTATCAAAAGAAGAAAAGAAAAATAGCAAAATGGAAATAAGAAGAAGCACAGCAAATATGAGAAATGCAGAAAATGAAACTATTGTAGAAAACTTTAGAAAAAGACTACATTATAATACTTTACAAGATGAACCAGAAGAAAACTTACAAGAAGAGTTAGGAGAACCACAAGAAGAGCCAGAACAAGAAGAATTACAAGAAAATGAAATAAGTCCAATTTTAAAACAATACATAGAAGAATCGGCAATAGAGGGGTTTGATAAAAAAGAGTTTGTAAATAGAATTGCTTCTGCAAATAATACATATTCATGGAAAGAAAAAATAAGAGGCATGAAGGAAATAGATAGATATGAGCAAGAAAAGAAAAGCAAACAAATCAATACATTAGGACAAATAGAAGAAGGAATGGATAAAGCAGAGAATTATAATGAGGAACATAATAAACAACAAGAAGACTTAAGTGAAGAAGAAATTAGAAGACAGGAAGAACAAAAAAAATTAGAAGATGCATATAAAGTAGTCCATTCAAGAACAAATGATGCAAGAGAAAGAAAGAGAAGAAAAGAAGAAGCAGCATCAAGAGGTAAAAAAATTATATATCAATGGCAAAATAATAATTATGTTCCTGTAGAAGTTGATATACCAAAAGAAAAAATAGAGGAAGAAAGCGTATCTAAAAATCAAAATATGCAACAAAATATAGCAAAAGTAGAAGAAACAGAAACTAAAAAGCCATCAAAAGAAGAAGTAGCAACACAAGCACAAGAACAGCCATTAACCAAAAGAGAAGAATTTGTGCAAAAAGTAAAAGATGAATCAATCGTGCAAAGATATATACAAGAAAAAAGAGAAAATCCAGAATGTAATCCAGAAAAGTTTATACTTCAAACTATTAGTGAAAATAACAATTATACTGAAGAAGATATAAAAAAAGCAATGCAAGAAATAGACTTAATAGAACAACCAAAAAGTAAAAACTCAATTTTAAAAATGGATAAAAGACAGTACGAACAAGAAATGCATGACATCAATGAACTTATGAGTAAAATAAAAGGTTCAGCTAATTTAACAGGTATAGAAAAACTAAAAGTAATAAAAGAAATAAATGAGTATATGGAACAACAAAGAATGTCACAAGAAAAAAATCAAGAAAAAGAACAAAAAGGAATAGAAAAGCCAGTAGTACAAGAAGAAATATTAACTCAAAGAGAAAAATTTATGCAACAAAATGAAATGAACCCAATCTTAAAACAATACATAGAGGAGTCAGCAAAAGAAGGCTTTGATAAAAATGAATTTATGGACAGAGTAAGGGGTTCTGCTAAATTAACAGGTATAGAAAAACTAAAAGCAATAAAAGCAATAAATGAGCATATAGAACAACAAAGAATGTCACAAGAAAAAAATCAAAAACAAGAAAAAGAACAAGAAGAAATTGACCGCTAACTATTGACTTTTACCTAAAAAAATGATAAAATAGTAACCGCTAATGGAAATTGCCAGAAAGTGGCATTTCCGTAGCGGTTTTATTTTGTAAAAAAAGAAAAAAGCTTTTAAAAATAAATATAATAAAAAAGAACTAAAAAAAGCATTTTATCTTAAAATAACAAAATAAAAACAAAAACAAGGAGGTGAAATTTAAGTGCCAACAATTAATCAATTAGTAAGAAAAGGAAGACAAACTGCTACTACAAAATCTACATCACCAGCTCTTCAACATGGTTATAACTCAATGAAGAAAAGAACAACAGATAAGAGATCACCACAAAAAAGAGGTGTATGCACAGTAGTAAAAACAGTAACACCTAAGAAACCAAACTCAGCTTTAAGAAAAGTAGCCAGAGTTAGACTTTCTAATGGATATGAAGTAACTTCTTATATTCCTGGAATTGGACACAACTTACAAGAGCACAGTGTTGTTCTAATTAGAGGTGGAAGGGTAAAAGATTTACCAGGTGTTCGTTATCACATTATAAGAGGAACCTTAGATACAGCAGGCGTAAAAGACAGAATGCAAGCTAGATCTAAGTATGGAGCTAAAAAACCAAAAAAATAATCAAACAAAAGAAAAGCGGCATCTTGCGTTGTCAAGCTGCATAAAAATTTTTTCGATATACAATTCGTATTATCTCAAAAATTTTTATTTGCTTTCCTAGCAATATACCACTTTTATTTTGTTTTATCTTGAAATTATAAGGTTGCTTCTAATTTTCAAGATACAATGGTTTTAAACTAAATTAGTGCGCTATAACTTACTAATTTAAGGGACTTAAATTTAGAATAGATTATATGCGCTATGCTAGGAAAATTCGAGAAGAAAGAAAAAGTATTGAATTTTTCAAGAGTACCAAAAATACTTAAAGAAAACTTTAAGTAATATTATTAAAGGAGGGAAGAATAGTGCCAAGAAGAGGATTTATCGCAAAAAGAGACGTAATAGCAGATCCAATGTACAATAGCAAACTTGTTACAAAACTAATCAACAATGTCATGCTAGATGGTAAAAAAACAGTAGCTCAAAATATTGTATATGATGCATTTGACATCATAAAAGAAAAAGAGCAAAAAGATCCGCTAGAAGTATTTGAAGCAGCACTTAATAATGTAATGCCAGTACTTGAAGTAAAGGCAAGACGTGTAGGAGGTGCTACTTACCAAGTACCACTAGAAATCAGACCAGAAAGAAGACAAACTTTAGGGTTAAGATGGCTAGTAACTTATGCTAGAAACAGACATGAAAAAACAATGGCTGAAAAACTAGCAGCTGAAATCTTAGATGCAATTGCTGGAAACGGTGGAGCATTCAAGAAGAAAGAAGACATGCATAGAATGGCAGAAGCAAACAAAGCTTTCGCACACTATAAATGGTAAAAAAATTATGGAGATACACAAAAAACTTACATCACTAATTCACAAAGGTAGAGGATACACCTTAGCCCAAATGAAAGTGATAAAAATGTAAAATGTGTCTCTGTCAAATATAAAGAAGGAGGAAACAACCAAATGGCTGGAAGAGAGTTTTCTTTAGAGAAAACAAGAAATATAGGAATCATGGCCCATATTGATGCCGGAAAAACAACTACAACCGAAAGAATTCTATTCTATACAGGTAGAACTCATAAAATCGGAGAAGTTCACGAAGGTGAAGCAACTATGGACTGGATGGTTCAAGAACAAGAAAGAGGTATTACAATTACTTCTGCCGCAACTACTTGTAAATGGCTAGACCACAGAATCAATATTATAGATACTCCAGGTCACGTTGACTTCACTGTAGAAGTTGAAAGATCATTAAGAGTATTAGATGGTTCTGTACTAGTTTTAGCAGCAAAAAGTGGTGTGCAACCACAATCTGAAACCGTATGGAGACAAGCAGATAAGTACAAAGTACCAAGAATGGCATATGTCAACAAAATGGATATGATTGGAGCAGACTTCTACGGTTGCGTTGAGCAAATGAAAGAAAGACTAAAAGCAAACGCAGTTCCAATCGAATTACCAATAGGTGCAGAAGACAATTTCCAAGGAATTGTAGACCTAGTAAAAATGAAAGCATTTATCCATAAAGACGATTTAGGAAAAGACATTGAAGAATGTGAAATTCCTGCAGATTTAAAGGAAAGTGCTGAAAAATATAGAGCAGAAATGGTAGAAGCAGCAGCAGAGCAAGACGATGAATTAATGATGAAATACTTAGACGGAGGAGAATTAACAGAAGACGAAATCAGACTTGGTCTAAGAAAAGGAACTATTGCAAATACAATCGTACCAGTAACTTGTGGATCATCTTACAAAAATAAAGGTGTGCAAGAATTACTAGACGCAGTTGTATATTATATGCCATCTCCACTTGATATTCCACATATCAAAGGAGTTGACGAACAAGGAAATGAAGTAGAAAGAAAAACATCAGATAGTGAACCTTTTGCAGCATTAGCATTCAAAATTGCAACAGACCCATTTGTTGGAAAACTTTGTTTCTTTAGAGTATATTCTGGAACATTAGAATCGGGATCTACAATTTTAAATGCAAACAAAGACAAAAAAGATAGAATGGGAAGAATTCTATTAATGCATGCTAACCATAGAGAAGATATTGACAAAGTATATGCAGGAGACATTGCTGCAGCAGTTGGTCTAAAAGAAGTATCTACAGGAGATACACTTTGCGATCCAGCACACCCAGTTATATTAGAATCTATGGAATTCCCAGAACCAGTTATTGATATCGCAATTGAGCCAAAAGACAAGGCAAATAGCGAAAAATTGGGAATTGCACTTGCAAAACTTGCAGAAGAAGATCCAACTTTCAAAACGTATACAGACCATGAAACTGGACAAACTATTATCGCTGGTATGGGTGAGCTTCACCTAGATATCATCGTAGACCGTTTAAAGAGAGAATTTAAAGTAGAATGTAATGTAGGTAAGCCACAAGTTTCTTACAAAGAAACAATTCGAAACAAAGTAAAAGTACAAGGAAAATTCGCTCGTCAATCTGGTGGACGTGGACAATACGGAGACGTATGGATTGAACTAGAGCCATTAGAGCCAGGAAAAGGAATTATATTCGAAAGCCAAATCGTTGGTGGTGCTGTTCCAAAAGAATATATTAAACCAACAGAAGATGGTATTAGAGAAGCTGCAGAAAGCGGTATCTTAGCAGGTTACCCTGTTATAGACTTTAAAGCAACTCTAGTAGATGGTTCTTACCATGAAGTTGACTCTTCAGAAATGGCATTCAAAATTGCAGGTTCTATGGCATTCAAAGAAGGATGTCGTCAAGCAAAATCTGTATTATTAGAGCCAATCATGAGAGTAGAAGTAACTGTTCCAGAAGAATATATGGGAGATGTTATTGGAGACATCAACTCTCGTCGTGGAAGAATGGAAGGAATGGAAGCAAGAAGCGGAAGCCAAATCATTCGTGGATTTATTCCATTATCTGAAATGTTTGGTTATGCAACAGACTTACGTTCTAAAACACAAGGTAGAGGAACATACTCAATGGAACCATCTCATTATGAAGAAGTTCCAAAATCAGTATTAGATGTAATTGTAGCATCTAGAGCAAAAAAACAAGAATAGAATAAGGTTGAAATGATGGATAAACAAGCTATCATACTGAATGATGAATTGTTAAAAAACTCTAGAATGATAAGTAAATTTAGTAATAGTTTACAAAATCTTATTGAAACACTTGCAATTTTTGTAAAAATGTTATAAAATGCAAGTGCTTGAACTTAAGTTATTAAATTTTAAAAAAATATAAAGAGTCAGAAACATCTAAAAAAGGGTAAACACTAATTCATTAGGGGAGGGACATATCTTATCCCTTAAGAAATACCCTAGAAAAAGATGTGTCCCTGACAAATAAAAAAAGGGAGGAAAATTTCAAATGGCAAAGGAAAAATTTGAAAGAACAAAACCACACGTTAACATTGGTACAATCGGACATGTTGACCACGGTAAAACAACAACAACAGCAGCTATTACAAAATACCTAGGATTACTAGGAAAAGCAAAATATGAAGCATATGATCAAATCGATAGTGCTCCAGAAGAAAAAGAAAGAGGAATTACAATTAACACAGCTCACGTAGAGTATGAAACAGATAACAGACACTATGCTCACGTTGACTGCCCAGGCCATGCTGACTATGTTAAAAACATGATCACTGGTGCTGCACAAATGGACGGAGCAATCTTAGTTGTTTCAGCAGCAGATGGACCAATGCCTCAAACAAGAGAGCATATCCTACTTGCAAGACAAGTTGGTGTTAAATATATCGTAGTTTACCTAAACAAATGCGATATGGTTGACGATCCAGAATTATTAGAATTAGTTGAAATGGAAGTTAGAGACTTACTTTCAAGCTATGACTTCCCAGGAGACGAGATTCCAATTATCAAAGGATCTTCACTAAAAGTATTAGAGTCTAACTCTACAGATCCAAATGCACCAGAATATGCATGTATGAAAGAATTAATGGAAGCAGTTGATAGCTATATTCCAACACCAGAAAGACCAGTTGACCAACCATTCTTAATGCCAGTAGAAGACGTATTTACAATTACAGGACGTGGAACAGTTGCTACAGGTAGAGTAGAAAGAGGAACAGTTAAACTACAAGACGAAGTTGAAATCGTTGGTATCAAACCAGTTAACAAGAGCGTTGTTACAGGTGTTGAAATGTTCAGAAAACTATTAGACCAAGCAGAAGCTGGAGACAACATTGGTGTATTATTAAGAGGTATTGATAGAAAAGACATCGAAAGAGGTCAAGTTTTAGCAAAACCAGGAACAATACATCCACATACAAAATTCACTTCTCAAGTTTACGTTCTAACAAAAGAAGAAGGTGGACGTCATACACCATTCTTCGATGGATATAGACCACAATTCTATTTCAGAACAACAGACGTTACAGGTGTTATTAAATTACCTGCTGGAACAGAAATGGTTATGCCAGGAGATAACGTAGATATGGAAATCGAATTAATTACTCCAATCGCTATTGAAAAAGGACTAAGATTCGCTATCCGTGAAGGTGGTAGAACCGTTGGCTCTGGAGTTGTAGCTGATATTAAAGAATAATTAATTTTAGCAAATAAAAAAAGCAAAGTTGAGCAAGAAATTGCAAACTTTGCTTTTTTTTGTGACCTACTTTTGAGTATGGAGAAAAAAACAGGTAACCGAACAAGAGAAATGCCCTTTTTTGTTCCAAAATGGAACGTTAGGGACACCACATTCTTTTATTTTTAAAAATTTTTGAATATTTTTTAAAAAAGTCTGACAATAAAAAAATATATAGTATACTATATATACAGAGTTGGAATGCGTATCCAGTCATCTGTTATTTTAAATATATGTAATAGCAGGCATATATTCTTTTTTATATAGTAGGAAAGTTCTCCTTATAAATATGGCGAGCCTTAGATTTTTTTAAAATTTCCATTTGGTAGAAAATCTTAGGCTTGCTTTTTTCTTTAAAAAATACATGTAGTATTATGTCGAAATTTTACGATGAAAAGTTCTTGCTTTTTATGTGAAGTCATGATTTAATAGCTTTATTAGATTACATAAAATTGCCATACTATTTAACAATAATTTAAAAGAAATAATATATTTTTAAAATTATTATTTCAATTTAATATAAATTTTTTTCTAATTTATTTAAAAAAGGAAAAATCCAAGTTGTTAAATAAAATTAGAATTACCAAAGAATAGTAGTTACAATCTTTTTTATGGAATTTAAAATTTAGTTAGAAGGGAGATACCATCAAAATTTTTTAGTATTATGTCTTTTTTAAAAAAACGTCTTAAATATGCGTACTTTTAAGTAAAACAAAATAAGTAAAGCAAGAAAGGAATTATTTATGGAAGAAAA
>CANQFS010000006.1 GCA_947599825.1 uncultured Clostridia bacterium | reverse complement strand
AATGTTTTTAGATAATCCTAACGAAAGTGAGGTATCAAAAATAATGAATGAGAACGAAGAAATAAAAGAAGCAATGAATGAATTAGAAAAAATAAGTAAAGATAAAGAATTAAAAAGAGTAGCAGAGTTAAGAGAAAAAGCAATAAGAGATGAGAAAAGCGGGCTAAGGTATGCAAGAGAAGATGGCTTGAAGGAAGGTCTAGAAAAACGGAATAGAACAACGGAAAAAAAGAACGGAATGAAAGAAACAGAAATAAAAATAGCAAAAAAACTAAAAGAAAAAAATTTATCTATTTATGAGATAACAGAAATAACAGGATTAACAAAAGAAGAGGTAAAAAAATTATAATACATTTATGAACAGGAGGGACGCCCCTTTTCGTTCCATTTTGGAACGCTTGGGACACCCCTTCTATAAATTTGACAATTTATGTTAAATAATATATAATACGCAATGTAACTTATTGTTCTTGTTTCGAATCTTACAATTGTAAGTAGAAAGGAAAAATCTATGTATGATTTTTATTCAGAATGTATTGCTATTTCACAAGATGCTGTTTCATTTAATGTTAAAATTTACTGTATGAGTAAGAAAATTGGAAAAGCCAATGTTCTTATTACTAGAAATTTACAATGTAGTTCTATATGTTTAGATCTAAGTGATTTTAGCTTTAATGAAAATAATTTGAAAGTAGCAATTATAAAACATTGCGAAGATCGGTGTCGTAGCATATTAGCCAAAGAAGAAAAAGAGTCGTAAGGCTCTTTTTCTTCTTATACTCTAGAAATTTGTACTATTATGGTTCTAAAATAGACAAGACCGGAATATATATAATTTATACAAATATAAAGAAAATAGGAGGATTTGCTAAAATGACATTAGAAGAGAGAAAAATGACAAATACGAATGTAATTCAAAATTTAATTTTAGAAAATAGAGAGAAACTTAGTATATCTGGAGTGCTAGATGTATTAAGTTTTGACGACCAAGTTGTTATTGTAGAAACAGAATTAGGTTTACTTACAATTAAAGGAGAAAATTTAAGAATTAACAAATTAAGCATAGACACTTCCGAAGTTATTGTAGAAGGAGAAATCTATAATCTTGCATACAGTGAAAATGATTTAGACAAAAAAGCAGGCGGATTCTTAAATAAAATTTTTAAATAAAACTTTTAATAGAATATGCAAGTTCTAAAATAAAAGTTTCAAATAGAAAAGAGTAGGTGAAGACTTTGGAAAATACCATACTTTTTCAATTATATTCCTTCTTTATTTTTGGAATAAGTGGTATCGTAATAGGCATTCTTTTTGACATTTTTCGTATCTTGCGAAAATCTTTCCGTACGCCAGATATTGTAACTTATATAGAAGATATTCTATTTTGGATTTTAACAGGATTTTTCTTATTATTTGTGCTTTTTCAAATAAGTAATGGAGAAATACGAATTTACCATATTGTAGGAATTTTATTAGGAAGTATATTATATATGCTTACAATTAGTAAATATTTTATAAAAATCAATGTTTCAATAATTACATTTATAAAAAATATTTTATACCATATATTAATTTATCCAACCAAATTCATTTGTTTTTTATTAAGAAAAATCTGCAAACCTTTTACTTTTTTCGTCATAAATATTAAAAAAATGACATTAAAACCTAGTAGAAAAACAGAAAAAAAAGAAAAAACACATAAGAAAAAGCAAAAAAATGCTAGGGAAGGAAGGATTTTGAAAACAAATGTAGAAAAATATAAATAGGATATATTTTAGGCTAAAGAAAATTAAAACAAGAAAAGTGAGTATACTTATGAAAATAATAAAAAAATTATGTAAGAAGTTAATGCTTGTTGGCCTTGGCATTTATATTTTATGTATTTTTATTTCACAACAACAAACATTAAATCGTTATAAAAAAGAAGTAAAAGAATATGATGTGCAAATTGAAGAAGCTGAAGAAACAAAGCAGTCTTTACTAGAAATGAAAGAAAATGTAAATTCACCAGAATATATAGAAAAAATTGCACGTGAAAAATTAGGAATGTATTTGCCAAACGAAAGGGTTTATATAGATATTGGTAAATAATGGTAAAAAAGAGGAGCAAAATTCCTCTTTTTTCTTTACTTTTAAAAAAACATATAGTATAATAATATTGTCAAATGAAATTCATTCTCAGGTTCATCATTATACATGATAACTTTTCTAGAATATAAAGAAATCCAAAAAATTAATAATAAAAAATAGGGGGCTATATATGAATTTAAAAGATGCAACATTAGTTGAATTGCGCCAAATGGCCAAAGAGCAAGGCGTAAAAAATGTATCAAAATTAAAAAAGGAAGAATTATTAGAAATTCTTGAAAACTCTAAAACAGAGAAAATAGAAAGGGAAGATACTACAGAAATAAAAGATTCAGTAATAGAAGAAAAATCAAATGCACCAAGAAGGTTTTATCCTTTAATACATGAAGAAATTACACCTGAAGGTCCAGCATTAGAAGCAGGAGATGGCTATAAATTAACCAGTGAAGATGATAGAATAGTAGAAGGAATTTTAGAAATTTTGCCAGATGGTTATGGTTTCTTAAGAGGTCCAAACTATTTATCTACACCTAGAGATATTTACATTTCACCAGTTCAAATTAGAAGATTCCGCTTAGATAAAGGAGACAAAATAAAAGGAATTGCTAGACTTCCAAAAGAAGGAGAAAAATTCCCAGCTTTAATATTTGTTGGAGAAGTAAATGGAGAAGCACCAGAAAAAGCATATAAACGTGTTAAATTTGATGATTTAACACCAATTTATCCAGATGAAAGACTTCGTTTAGAAACTACTTCTAACGAATATGCTATGAGAATGATTGATTTAATCTCTCCAATTGGAAAAGGTCAAAGAGGTCAAATTGTTGCTCAACCAAAAGTAGGAAAAACTACTTTATTAAAGAAAATTGCAAATAGTATTACAACCAATAATCCTGAAATCGAATTAATTGTTTTGCTAATTGATGAACGTCCAGAAGAAGTAACCGATATGAAGCGTTCTATTAAAGGCGAAGTTATTTATTCTACATTTGATGAATTACCTGAAAATCACGTTAAAGTAGCAGAAATGGTACTAGAAAGAGCAAAAAGATTAGTAGAACATAAAAAAGATGTTGTTATTTTATTAGATAGTATTACAAGACTTGCAAGAGCGTATAACTTAGTAGTTCCATCTTCTGGAAGAACATTATCTGGTGGTATTGATCCAACATCATTGCATAAACCTAAAAAATTCTTTGGTGCTGCAAGAAATATAGAAAATGGGGGAAGCCTTACTATTTTAGCAACTTCTTTAATTGAAACAGGTAGCAGAATGGACGACGTTATTTTTGAAGAATTCAAGGGAACAGGTAACATGGAGGTTCACTTAAATAGAGCACTTTCTGAAAAACGTATTTTCCCAGCAATTGATATTAACAAATCTGGAACAAGAAAGGAAGAAAAATTATTAACTCCAAAAGAATTAGAAACTGTATTTGCTTTAAGAAAAGCAATGTCTAGTTTGCCTTTAGAAGAAGTAACTGAACAATTAATAAGTCAAATGCTAAAAACAAAGAACAATGCAGAGTTTATTGAAAAAATTGATAGTTTTTTGTATAAGTTTAAAGATTAAAAAAGTATAGAAGGTAGATGTATTTTCTACCTTCTATGTATTTTCACTTCTATGTATTTTTAGGTGAAATATTATTAAGTGAATAAAGATTTATATCAATAGGGAAAGTATAAGATTTCTCTTTTTTTATTACGAATATAACATTGCACAAAATCAAAGTTTTGTGCAAATAGGAGTAGGAATAAAACCATATATTCTTAAATTGTATCTATTCCTTGCTATTAGCCACTTTTAGCGAATTCTATCTATATACTTAGACAACAAGTTATATTACTTTAATATTAAAATGTCTTATATTTGATTCTGGAGCTTCATTATTTTAAGTTTATTATAAGTTTTTCTTAATCTTATATATGATTTTATTTTTTATATTATAAATTTTAATTTTTTATATTTCTATTTTAAAAATTTTATTAAAAATCTGCAAATGCCTATATTTCAGTATTTTGCTCAAATTTATAGACAATAAACTATATGTCTTTTTTATAAAAACGCCTTAAAATCGATTCTCGTAAGCCGTTTCTTTGAAGAATTTCTCGCCATATAATCTCGTTGATGCAAAATCAAAGATTTTGACAACGATTTATTCTCGTGCGTCGTTTTTTAGCTATTTTTCAGCATTTTTCAAAAACCATTGATTTTACAATGTTTTAGTGAATTTACATTATATAAGTCATTATTTATAAATATTTAAATTAAATTTCAAATAACTTTATTGGTTAAATGTAAAAATGTCTTAAAATTGATTTTGAAGCGTTATAAAACGGAATTATTTTATAAAGTTATAAATAGAAATTTATTTTAAAATTTTATTGAATATTTCGAAAAATTACATTTTAATTTGTAAAAATTTTGATTATAACAAATGTTTGGTTTTTAAAAATTTGGTGTTCGTAAAATAAATTTTAAAAATATTAATTTTAAATTATAAATTGTATTTTTATAATTTTGCTCTAAAAAATTTTTTGGAAATATTCTTATAGGAGATAAAACCTTAATTTTGAAATTTTATTTATATTTTTAATTTCTATTTTTTAAAATTGCCCCTCTCTCCTACTCTTAACTTATGTAAGCTTAATTTATTAGTCTATTAACTTATGTTGTTCTTGACACCATGCTGGAGTACAAGTCATAGATACTTTGCAATATTCTGTTTTCCAATAGTATTTTTCATTTTTATCTATTAAAATACTATCACCTCTTGAAAATTCTATACTTTTATCTTCAAAATATAATTTTCCTGAACCTTCAAGTACATATATTAATTCTTTACTAATCGTGTTAATACAAAATCCCTTTTCTGGATATCTCCCTGTAATAATAGCTAATCCTAAGTCTATATCTTTATCTCCAAATGAATATTCTATAGTTTTACATTTATCACTGTTAGCTCCTTTAATTCCCTCACTATTTTTTATAATTTTCACAACAAAATCCTCCTACAAATATATTATTTATCTAACACAAATAAATTTATATAATATAAAAAATATAATAATCGTTCTAATATTTTATCAATATTGGCATAATACTTTCTTTAAACTTAAAATACTTTATTTTAATAATGCTCCACCATTTACATTAAGATTTTCTCCATTTATATAACTAGCTTTATCAGAAAGTAAAAACAACACTGCATTTGCTATATCAATAGTTTCTCCTAATCTTTTCATAGGATTATTTTCTTTTTGCTCTTCTATTTCTTTTTCTGTCCAACCATACAATGCTAATGGTGTTATTGTTAAACTAGGACTGACTGTGTTTACTCTAATGCCATATTTTGAAAGTTCTAATGCACTTGCTTGTGTAAAATTTATAATTCCTGCTTCTGCAGAACAATATGCACTAGCCTCCATACAAGGTTTTGTTCCTAATCTTGATGCAATATTAACAATACTAGGTGTTTTACTATTTTTTAATAAAGGAATAGCATATTTAGTACATATTACTTTTCCTATTAAATTAACATTCAATACTTTTTTAAAATCTTCTATATCAAATGTTTCTATGTAACTATCTATATTAGTTCCTGCATTATTAATTAAATAGTCTAATTTTTCTATTTGCTCAAACATTTTTATTACTTCATTTTCATTAGAAACATCTGCTTTTATAAATAAAACTTTATTTTTGAATTCTTCAAATTCTTTTTTAGTTATTTCATAGTTTTCTTCATTATGAGCATAGTTTATTATAACATTTGCACCATTTATAAGTAATTGTTTAGCTATTTCTTTTCCTATACCTGATGTTCCACCAGTTACTAATGCTACTTTATCTTTAAAATCACAATTCATATATACTTTTACTCCTTTTTTACTTTGTTTCCTTTTCAATCCAATCTAAATAGCTTTTATAACCATCTACTATATCATAAGCAATTAATTGTGGTGTTTCGTAACTATGTAATTTTAATATTTCTTCTTCTATTTCTTTATATAAACTCTTTTTAGATTTCATTTGCAACAAGAATTCTTCTGTATGTTCTATGTTCCCTTTCCAATGATATGAACTTGTTATATTACTTAATTGGCAACAACTTACTAATCTTTTTTCTAACAGCCTTTCTATTATTGCGTTGGCTTCTTCTTTATTGTCGAATGTAGTAGTAATCATTATATATTCTTTATTCATGAACTATCCTCCTTTGATATTATTAAAAGTAAACATACTAATCGTTGAATGAGGAAAACAACAATTAGTAGAGTTATTCAAATTACTATTTGTCTGATAACAAATTTATTAATCTAATATTCTTATATATTTTTTCTCTTCCAATTTTTTCAGATTCTAAAAGACCGACTTCTTCTAATTGATTTAAATAAGATGAGGCAGTTAATCTTGTAACGTTGCAAGCCTTTTCAATATAAGCAATTTTGGTATAAACTTCATAAAATAAACTTTCTAAAAGTTCTTTTGAATATATTTTAGGTAGTTTTGCTTTAAATTCTTCTTTATATTTTTTTATTTCATTTTTTAAGCCTACATTATATATAAATTATCATAAATTTTATACATTTTCAATTAATATGTATAAAAAATCAAAAAAATTATACATATTAAAAAAATATGTATAATTTTTACTTATTATATAATAAATTTAAATATTCGATTTTTATATCATCTTTAAAATTTCTTCTTTTAGCGTATCTACTATTTCTTCCTGTTTTACTTTTCTAATAATTTCTCCTTTTTTGAATAAAAGCCCTTCTTTGATTCCACCAGCAATTCCTATATCTGCATTTTTTGCTTCTCCAGGTCCATTTACAACACAACCCATTACAGCTACAGTAATATTAGATTGTATTTTTTGAAGAAATTCTTCTACTTCTTTTGCTATTGGAATTAAATCTATTTGTGTTCTACCGCAAGTTGGACACGATACTAATTTAGGAGATTTGTTATACAATCCACAATCTTTTAAAATTTCTTTTGCTACTTTTACTTCTTTTACAGGATTATCAGATAAAGAAACTCTTATGGTATCTCCTATTCCTTCTCTTAACAATATTCCTAAACCAATACTAGATTTAATAGTACCACTAAATTCTGTACCTGCCTCTGTAATTCCTATATGTAATGGATATGGAAAAATTTTAGCTGCTTCCTCATAAGCTTGAATGCATAAGTCTAAATCAGATGATTTGAGAGATAGGCATATATCATAAAAATCTAATTTTTCTAAGATTTCTATATGTCTTCTTGCACTTTCTATCATTGCTTTAGCAGTTGGTCTTCCCTCTACTAGTAAATCTTTTTCTAATGAACCAGCGTTAACTCCTATACGAATTGGAATTTTATGTAATTTACATGCTTCTACAACTTTTCTTACTCTTTCTTCATCTCCTATATTTCCAGGATTAATACGAATTTTATCTACTCCACTTTCTATTGCTTGAAGAGCTATTCTATAATCAAAATGTATATCTGCTACTATTGGAATATGAATTTTCTCTTTAATTTTTTCTATAGCTTTTGCATCTTCCATATCTAAACATGCTACTCTTACAATTTGACAGCCTTCATTTTCTAATTCTAATATTTGTTTAACTGTGCTTTCAACATCTTTTGTTTTAGTATTTGTCATAGATTGAATAACGACATCATTGTTTCCACCTATTTGAACATTTCCTACCATAATCTTTTTTGTTTCTTTTCTTCCATACATAATTATTTTTTCACCTTTCTTTTTACAATAGTTGCTACATGAATCTATGATGTAAAACAGAATAATAAAATATTAGTTATCATATTAACTAATATACTATATTTTATATATAATTTCAACTTTTCAATTTCAATAAATCGTTTTTCAAATTTTGATTTATGCTATTTTTTTAACAATTTTTATAAGGTTCAATAAGAAATTCTCCATTTTTAGTAACTTCATAATATTTTTGTTTTTGTGTATAAACTTTTAAAATATTTATAAAGCCACTATCTTGGACAGTTGAATCAATATAATAATGCGATTTTCCATCAAAGAAAATATTATGAAAAGTTGGGTTTTTAGAAATTTCGGCTGTTCCAATATGACCAGCCACTATTTTATAATCCTCATAAAATTCACCTAACTCTGCTGGATATTTTTCTGTAAATATATAATCTCCTGTTCCATATTTCCACATATCTTCAGCTTCTTCGTCAATTCCAGCATGCACAAAGATTGTTTTATCTTCTACATAATATCTTGGTAAATTCATTAGCCAATTTATATATTTTTCATCGCTATATTCATTACTTATTAAACTTCTACCTTCACAAACAGCTTCTTCATGATTTCCAAGTAGCGCTATAATCTTATCTCTTCCATATTTATATTGTAATTTTATAATTTTATCTAAGACTTTATAATCTTCTTTTCCACCATGAATATAGTCGCCTAGTAAAACAAGTTTTGTATTATCTTTTTCTAATTGGTCAATTATAAGTTCAAGTGCATCTACAAAAGCAGAATAATATCCATGTATATCAGATAAACAGTATATAATCATAATTTCCTCGTATAATTAAAACATACAAGATATTCTAATTATACTTTCCTCCAAAAAATAAAATATAAAAATCATTATAAAATGTCTTTTTTCTTTCCACCTGAGATGATTTCAATCATATTATTTATATAATCTCTTGTAATCGGATAGTCAGTTTTATTATCACCTAAATAACTTCCGATTGTAGTTCCATCGTTTTTAGATATATCTTTAACCTCATAATTTTCATCACACCAACAGTTCAAATTCATTATATCAATGAATTCCTTAAAATTTTCAAATTGATTTAGCCATATAAATGTATTACTCAAAAATACATCTCTTAATTTGAAGGTTTTCAGATTTTCTGATAATTCCAATATTTTTAATTCTTCTCTTTTCTCAAAATATTTTTTTATATCAAATAATGTATAATCAACTCTATCATTAAATTGTTGAAATCTTTGCGTATTAATTGTTGGTATAGTATGAACTGGCCATATTAAATGTCCAGCATATTCAGGATTTCTTATTATTTCATATGCCTTAATGAACTTATTGAATTTTTCTTCATCATCTTTATCTTCTGCTTTAGGCATACAAACATCAAAAATTGCTTTCCACCCTATAACACAATCTAAAGAAAGATCTATTCCATTCATATTTAGTTTGTATTTTTTTTGCTTGCATTCTTTGTTATGTTGTATATTATATTTTTTATTGGTATATTTCTTTTGATTATTTTGTAAATTTTGTATATTTTGCACAATGGTTTTACAAACCTTTTCATATAGTAATACATCATACTTATCTGGATCTTTGTATATTTCTCTTATTTTATTTTTTATATCACCTTTCTCTTTTAATGATGTATATAAACTTTTCATATTTTCTATATTTTTTATATATAGCAATTCATCATTATTATCTAAATCTTTATTTTGATTATTCATATTCATATTCTCCTTTATATCAATATTTATCTATTGCTTTTTTTTTATTTGCATAATTTCTTCTTTTAATTTTTTTGGATATATTACTTTAACATTATCTAGTCGTCTTAATGCCCAATATTTAAATCCTTCTAAATTTGCCTTTGCTTTATTGTATCATGAAGAAATAGTATTTACAATTTGGCTGGTCATATTTGTCATTGCAACTATAATAATCTAGTTCTTATGGTTACTTATGGTACATAAAATTCTATATATCTAAAATCCAAGGTTTATTATCCATAAAGATATAATATCTTAAATCCATTTTATTCGAAAATGCTTCTATTGCTTTAAATACTTTAGAAGTAAAATAATATTCATTAACCTCTCTTATATCTATATTACCATCAGTAATAAAATTTAATGTCATTTCTTTATTTTCTATATGTATAATAATATCTTCAATATGTTGATATTGTCTATTTCCTTTTATTTTCTTACCTGCTTGAGTAATCCTCGTTTTTGTTATATCTAATTTATCTGCCAAAATAATTGATAAAATTATTATATTATCACTTTCAAAATATGAACTATGGTTTTTTATTGCATTTAGGACAATTTCTGAATCTTCAAATAATATATTATTATCTTGAAATAGTTTCTTGGCATATTCATAACTTCTTTGTGCATGTCCTTCTTTACCTCGTAAAGCACCAACATCATGTAATAAGCATGCTATTTTACATTTATAAATAGTATTTTCATCAAAATTTAGATCTGTAAGAATTTTTTCAGCAATTTTAGAAACATTTTGTACATGCTTATAATTATGAAAAGCATATCCACCGTCTTTATTTTCTTCATTTTCAATTTCCTTATATATTTTTATAATATCATCATTTGAATTTAAAAAATCATATACTTCCTTTGGTGTCATATTTACTTGCATATAAATTATTCCTCCTACAAATTACTGTTACAATTATATAGTAAAAAACAGATAATTTCAACTAATTATCTGCTCTATAACCATTTTTCATATTATAAATAAAATTATTATATATACCACATACATAACTAAGTAAATTAATCCATTAAATCTACTCATTTCGTTTTTGGGTGGTATTGTTGGAAATAATGCTAATACTATTGTGGCTAATATTAATATTCCTATTTGTATATTATATGTAAAATTATACACTAATGTTGAAATTATTGCTGATACTCCTATTATAAGCAAAATATTGAAAATATTAGAACCTATAATATTTCCTATTGCTATATCGCTATTTCCTTTTATTGCTGCTGTAACACTTGTTACTAATTCTGGTAAACTTGTTCCTACTGCTAATATTGTTAGTCCAATTATTTTTTCACTTACATTAAACATTCTGGCTATATTTGTAGCATTATCTACTGTTAAATCTCCACCTATTTTTAACCCTATAATTCCTAAAATGATTAATGCTGCACTTTTTGCTATAGATAATTGCTTGCTTTCATTTTTAATTTCTATAATAGCATTTTCTTTATCAAATTGTTCGCCTTTTTTTCCCATAACTATTGTATATAGTAAAAAAAGTACAAATAATATAATTAAAATTATGCCTTCTGTTTTTGATATTGCTCCTGAAGTATTACAAAATATTGCAAAAATAATTGTTATAACAAGACACATTGGTATTTCTATTAATCTTGTTTCTCTTTGAAATTTTACAGGTCTAATAATTGTAGATAAGCCTAGAATTAATAGTAAATTACATAAATTACTTCCTATTATATTTCCAATTGCCATATCTGATGAGCCATTTAATGATGATGTCGAACTTACAAATAATTCTGGCATTGAAGTTCCTATTGAAACTATTGTTAAGCCTATTATAATTTCTGGAATATGAAATTTTTTTGCTACATTACTACTACCTTCTACTAGAAAGTCTGCTCCTTTTATAAGTAATGCAAAGCCAATAATTATTAAAAATATTGATAATAAAATTTTTTATTCCTCCTTTATTTATTGAAATAAAAAACACTCAATGCAAATCAAGTGTTTTTTTCATTTTATTTTCCTCTTTTTATTTTTTGGTCTATAATCTTAATTTTTATAAATAGAATTACTGCAATAACACTAATAATTGCTATTATAATCGCTATAATTCCACTTGTTCCTAATTGTGGAATGGAAGAATTTGAATTATTTGAATTGTTTTGACTATTTGAAGTACCTGGTATACTAGGTGTATTAGTATTATCGTTACCATTAGGATTATCTGGTGTGTTTGGGTCCGTAGGCTCAGTAGGATTTGTTGGATTACTAGGGTTGGTAGGGTTATTAGGAGTATTAGGATTATCCGGATTATCAGGATTTGTTGGGTTTGTTGGATTTGGATTTTGTGGATTTTCTTCTTCTCCTTCATTTCCTTTATTGTCTTCATCTTCATTATCTACTGGTGGATTTTCTGGAGTTGTTGCAGTTTCTTTTTTTATTGTTATATTATTAGAACTAATTTCTTCAATATTATAGTCTACTCCATTTGATATTTCTATTTGCTTTAATTTTACTGATGTTGTAACATCACTTGTTACTTCTTTTGCAGTAAAGGTAATTTTTAATATATCTTCACTGTTTGCAGAATGACTATTTTTGGTAGTAAGAAATCTGTGTGTTTTTTCAGATATATCAGCGTCTACCCAGTTTGAAAGTCCTGTTGCAGTAGGGTTTAATGTTAATAAATTAGAATCATATTCTATGTAAGCACCAAGTCCAAGAATTCCACTACTTGCATTTAGGTCTTTTAAACTTATTGTAAATTCAATAGTTTCACCTGGTTTATATTCTGTTTTAGAAGGTGTTATTGTAACTGTTGCAGATGTTATTGTTGCTGCCATAACATTTGCAGACAAAAACATTGTTACTAATAACATCATAATACTTAAAATTAGAAATTTCTTTTTCATTTTTTTTAATCGTCCTTCCTAGGAAAAAATCTGGTTGGAAAATTATATTTATTTTCCAACCTTTCTTCCTTAATTTTCCATAGCTATATCGTTATACTTAAATAACATTAAAACTAAGTCTGTTACAGAAGGTTCTGCATCTACTGTTCCATTCATGTCAGCAGCCATTAAATATGGTCCTGTAAGTTTTTCTTCGCCAATGTAATCTAATTTGAATAGAACTATATCGCTTGCAGTTAAGTTTCCGTTACCATCAAGGTCTCCATTTACAATAATGGTCCACTCACTTTCTCCTACTCTAACAATTGTTCCTGTTCCAACAGCATCAGTATCTAACAATTCTACTAATTCTTCTGAATTTGCTATGTGTTTAAAGAATTTTACTGGTAATACTGTTCCTGATGTAAGTTGCTCTCTTAATTGACTAACTGTTAATTTAATGTCTACATTTTCAACATATTCGCCTTCTATTTTGCAAGTTGCTTTTTCTGTTGTTTCAAGTTTTTCTACAACTGGTTCTTTTACTTTTTCAATATTTATATTTGTAATTACATCATTTGCTTTTACGTCTTTTTCACCAGTTGAACCTTCAATATGTGAAAGTGTTATTTTTTCTGTTACGTCTTCATTTTCTAATACCATAAATTTAGCAGTAAATACTACTTGATTGATTTGGGCTTCATTTCCATCTCCTGGAGCCAATATTTTTGCAGCAGCACCTTGTTCTAGGTTATAAGTTGCAACAATATTATGTGGTTTTGTAGGATCATCTACTATGTTATGGTCAATTTTCCAGCCTGCTCCTGGTGTAATAGATTCTAACTGTAAATTTTCTCTATTGTATGATAATAAAGCACCAAGTCCTATAATTCCTTGTTCTCCTACTGCTTGCATATCTGTAATTTTGTAAGAAACTTCAAATTCGTCTGCTTCATCAAATGGTCCATCTTCTTTTTCTTTTGAAGTTACTTCTGAAGAGACTGTAAATTGTGATTGAATAAGTGGTTGAGCAACTACTTCTAATCCTGCTTTCTTTTCTGCTTCTTTTGTTACTTCAGGAATAAATGCAACTTTTGCTACCATTGCTTCATAGTTTTGTTCTTTTAATTCATCATATTTAATTGTATAAGTAATTGTATTAGAGTCTTCATTAACAGTTACTTTTCCAGTAGAATCTCCATTTACATCAATTACTTTATCTCCAATAACAATGTCATCTACTACATAGCCAGTTTTTGGCTTAATTGTAATAGTTGCTTCTTTATTACTTTCATCAAATACTAATTTATTTGTTTTCTTGTTATCTTTATTGCTTTCGCCTTTATATACATCATAAACATCTCCACCTTCACTGGTTTGGAAAAGAACTGTTCTTGATGTAGTTTGCTCTTCATCTGATTTTACAGCAGCAATTGTAAATGGGCTAAATGATTTACATTCAATTACTAAACCTAGTTCTGTAACCATACAAGGTATTTCTTCTACTCCTGTAATGTTTCCATAAGAATCTTTTATGTAGTGGTATGCTTTAAATGTAACACCTGCATCTTCTGGTCCATATCCGTCTGGGAATCCAAGCATGATTCTAACAGATTGACCATCTTGAATTTTTTGTGCTTTACATAGAGTTAATTTAATATTATATGTTTGTGTTTCTACAACTTCTCCGCCAACATTTAATTTTTCACCTGTAGTATTATCTTTTGCCTCTGGATTATTTAAGAAATCTGTCATTGCCTTTTCTTCTGATGGTTTTGTTGTAGTTGTAACAAGTGTCATTCTATGTTTTAATAATTCTGCTAAATCAGCATTTTCTTCGTCTGTCATTTCATCTAAGTTTACGTCGTCCATAAGAGTTGGTTTTCCATAAACGTTCCAATCAATTCCTTGTGATTTATAAGCATAAGCAGAACATTTATGTGCACAGAAATAACTGATTGGCATTGGTCTTTTTTCACTCTTTTCTCCTACAAGTCCTTTTATATTGATAATATAATATATTGAATCATCTGCATATTTTTCGCTAGGTTTAAAGTCAAATTCAATTGTTTTATTTCCATCAAAGGTAAAGTTTTGTAATGTATAATCGTTGCTTTCTGTATTAGATGAATATTCTATTTTAACATCATATCCAAATTCTTCCCAGTCTACTTTAACTAATTTTTCATCATATTCTATTTTACAATGATAACTATCTCCAATATACATAGTAGAATTTTGCATTGGTGTAGCCTTCTCAATATATGGTGTGGCTACATATTCCCCACTTGGATTATATACTTTATCTGACAATGCAATCATATCTGCTGATGTTCCAAAATATTGATATCTTTTTGGATTAGGTTTTCCATTAGGAAGTGTTGCTTCATCTGCTGGTTTATCTGTTGTAATACCAAATTGAATGAAACTACAATTTGAATTGTAGAAAGATAAATATGAATTACCATTTTCTTCTTCAAAATCTTGAAGAGCACCATAAACTTCATCTACATATCCAAAGTAACCTGTAAGTCCCCAACCTTCGGCTGCAGCATTTTTTGGTTTTTCATGAAGATCTGAATAATCTGGAATGTGATAACTCATAAAACTTCCTACCATGTAATAACCATGTTCTCTTGCTTTTTTATATCCCATTCTTTCTCCAGGGTCTTCAACGCCATTTTCGTTTAAGTCAATGAAATAACTGATTTTAAATTTAGCGGCTTTTACTTGGTCTTCTTCATCATAACTTTCGTCATCAATTTCAACCCTTAAGCCTGCGTTTTCAGAAACAGTTTCGTATTTATCGCTTGAATCTTCAAGTTCTGGATATTTAAATTCAAAGTTAGCAACAGACATAATTCCAGTTACTAAATGGTTTAATGACATTTTGTCTTTTCCTGCTAGGAAATATTCTGCACTAATTCTTTCTTCTTGTTTTGAACCTTGCACGCTAGTAACTTCTTCCATTTGGTCTGTATTATCCCAAGTAACGTCTACTGCATACCATTTATTGTCTAATAAAACATAATTCCAAGCATGTTCTTCGTATCTTGTACTAGAAACATACGCACCATAAACTAAAACGCATGGAATGTTTAATTCGTCTAATATCATTTTGAATGCTCTTGCAAAACCTTCACAAACGATTTCATGTTTTGGGCCAAATGCACCATAAACAGTTCTAACGTTCCATGGGTCTCCTTTTTGGTCTTCTGATTTTGTTTTATTTTCTTCAATAATAGTTTCTTCTAATTTATATGAATTAGAAGTTATAATTATGTCATGTGCTTTTTTAATTTGTTGTTCTGTTTTATCTTGATTTTCTTGTACTTGAACACTTTCTACTTGTTTTACTGCTTCTTGCAGACCGTTTTCTACAGCATCAAGGGCATTAATAAGTTTTTGTTTTTCTACTTTTTTTGTTTCATAATTCCAAAAAGCTTTATTAATATATGTTTCTGTTCTTCCTATTCCAAGGAAAGCACGTAATTGACCTTGTTTGTCTTGTGTTACTCTAAGACTTACATTGCTAGAATCTATATAGAAAAGTCCAGCATGGTCTGCCATATAAGCATCTCTTGCTGCTCCCATGGTATTTAATAAATCTTGATTTCCTTTTGTATAAGATTGTAATTTTGCTTTTAAACTTTCAGATGCATTTATTTTATCTGTAATTTCAACAGAATTTACTCCAAAATCTGAATCTTCTTTTTGAAGTTCTTCTTTTAGTTTTGTATAATCGCAACCGAAAAACATTTTATCCATAATGTCATAAAATGCTTTTGCATCAGCATCTAGTTGATTATAAAAATATTTGTCTGCAATATTTGTTGTTTTTGCCTCTTGTGCATTAACAACAGTTGGCATTGCAAAACTTAGCCATGAAAATTGTGCCATTAAAATTGCTATAGCAAGTATAGCGGAAATAAGTTTTTTACCCTTCATATAAAAGTTTCCTCCCCTTTTTTTATTTTTTTGTAAACTACGACATATTTTAACATATATTTACAAAAATGACAACATAATTTTTTTATTTTTTATAATTTTTCCAACTAATAATTATCATTATTGATAATATTAATATTGGTACTATTTTATGTTTGTTTTCGCCTGTATTTGGTAATTTTCCTTGTGCAGTGGTGTTATCTTTAATTTCTTGAGAATTTGTGTTATTTTGGTTGTTTGTGTTGTCTTTGTCTTCGTTTGAATTATTGTTTTCTGTTACATTATTATCATTTGGATTTTGTGTTTCCTCATTATCAATGTTTGGATTTTGTGCTTCTCCATTATTATTGTTTGGATTTTGGTCTTCACCCTCATTGTTATCTGGTTTTTGTTCTTCTTTACTTACTTCTGATATTGTAACTTTTCCAATATAATTTGCAGCAAAATCCTCATTCCAAATATTGTTATTTGCAAGTTTAATACATTTGTAATTATTATCTTCATTCATATTGCCGTGTTGTGATATTCTTAAATAAATGTTGTAATCTCCTAATTCTATGTCTTTTGGTAATGGAACATCTATATTTACACTTGAAATTTCCTTTGAAGCCCAATTAGTAGCATCAATATTAGTTGGTATTTCATATGTTTTTTCATTATTTTGTAACACTATTGTTACTACTTTATTGTTTATTAAATTAGCAAAACCTACGTTTTCAATTTGTAATTTAATTTTTAACGTATCATTTGCCTCTATATTGTCTGTAACTTCTGATTTTTTTAATACAAATCTATATCCTAAGTGATTAGATACATAGAAATATCCTGTTTGCCCTACATAAAGTTCATTATCTCCATTATATATTTCTTCTTTCCATGCTTTTATAACTTTATCATTCCACTCTGAATTTAAATATGTAGTATGTGTTCTAAAGGCTTCTTGTGATATATATTCTATAGTATTTATTGCTGGTTTTGTGACTGGATTATAATTTGCAACTACTTCTCCTCCATAGAAAGTGTGTGTTGCTTGGTTTTCAAGCCAAGCAATTTCTATTTCTCTGTTTGCAAAAGTTCCTAAGTCATTATTTGAGCCTAAATATCCATCATTAAATAAGCCTATTCTATATTCATCTGTGCCTTTTTGAGTAATATTTTCATTTAAGGTTGCTCTATCTACTCCAAGCCATTTTGCATAATAATTTGGCGTTCTAACTCCTATTTTTATATTAGTAGGCACTGCATCAAGCATAGCATCTATGGCTTTGCTAACATTTTCTGTAGTACATATTGTACTTGAATTCATTTCTCCACATGGTCCAAAGAAGCCTAGTTCTACATAGTCTATAACGTCTTCATTTTTATAAAATATTGGTTTTAATTGAGAAATATGCTTTAATATCATTTCTAATGAAGGTTCTACATTTTTTAGCCCGTTAAAATGGTCATATGCAAATCTTATAATAACACTTCCACCGTTATTTTTTATATTTTGCAATGTTGCATCTAATGCATTTAAAGCATCTTCAGTTAATTC
Organism: uncultured Clostridia bacterium; assembly: GCA_947599825.1. Taxonomy (GTDB): domain Bacteria; phylum Bacillota; class Clostridia; order TANB77; family CAG-508; genus UMGS1663. The sequence goes on along the minus strand of CANQFS010000006.1, from coordinate 35,880 downwards.
TAAATCACCTGTTCCATTAATTGCTTTTGAAAATTCCCCTATATTAACTCTTAAATGTACTAAATTAGCACGAGAATTAGTAGGTTTAGTACCAGTTGGAAGCATATTAAGAAAAGCCGTACTATAAAAACCTCTTTCAGGATTTTTTATATCTTCTATTGTTTCTGTATAGTCAATATTTTCCATTAAAGTATATTCTTCATTTTCTGTTGCATATGTAACTGTATGGCTTAATGTTAAGACTGTTAGTATGAATATAGCAACTATAACAACTATTGATGTTTTTAAATTTTTCATTTTTATTTTTCCTCTCTTATTTTACTATACATAATTTATATCATATTTTTCCTTTTTTTTCAATGGTTTTGACATTTACTTTTAAAATTGTAGGAAAACCTTTTCTTTTTTCTTTGATTGCTATATAATAACAGCAACAAACATAATAAAAATAACTATAATATAATAACTTATAATAACAATAACTATAATATAAAATATGGAGTGTGAAATACATGATAAAACGTGAAGATAACCCTGAATTTTTAAATTCTTTTTTAGATTATTCCATTACTATTTTAAATAAATCGCCTAATTCTGTGAAGGAATATAATTACGACCTTGCTATGTTTTTAAAATATATGAAAATTCATTTTAACTTAACAAATGAAACCGATTTGGCTAATATTCGTATTGATGATTTTGATATTGCTACTTTAAAAAGAATTACTTTAGAGGATATTCACTCCTTTATTTCATACTTAGCAGTAGAACAAAGATGTAAAGCCTCTACTCGTGCTAGAAAAATTTCAACTATTCGTATTTTCTTTAAATATTTGACTGTAAAGGCAAATATAATAGAAATAAACCCTGCCCAAAATTTAGAAACTCCTAAATTAGATAAAAGAATGCCCAAGTATTTAACATTAGAAGATAGTAAAAAACTTTTAAATGTAACTTTACAAGAGGACGTTCGAAATAAAGAAAGAGATTTTGCTATTCTTACTTTATTTTTAAATTGTGGTATGCGTTTATCTGAATTAGTTGGTATTAATATAAAAGATATTCATTTTGATGATTGCAAAATGACTGTAATTGGAAAAGGTAACAAAGAGCGAACTATTTATTTAAATAAAGTATGTATGGAAGCTATAAAATCTTATTTACAAGTACGCCCTAAAGAAGGTATTGATAGTAAGTCTAAAGATGCTTTATTTTTAAGTGAAAGACGTGAAAGAATTGCAAGAAGAACAGTTCAATACACAGTTGAAAAAGAGTTAAGAAAAGCAGGATTAGACACTACTAAATATTCTACTCACAAACTAAGACATACGGCTGCTACTTTAATGTACCAATATGGTGAAGTTGATATTAGAGCGTTGCAAGAACTTTTAGGACATGCTAGTATTTCTACTACTGAAATTTATACACATGTTGCAAATGAACAGGTACGAAATGCAGTAGAAAGAAACCCTTTAAACCAGTAAAATTTAGAAATTAGGAGAAAATTTATGAATATTAATCAATTTTTAAGAAAATTTGTTAATTATAAAAATAGAAAACGTCTAACAAATAAAAGTAACTTTTCACTTATATCAAGCAATTGTAACGGAGCATTTATATTACATGATTTAGGTTTAAAATTTAATTCTCCTTTTGTAAATTTATGGTTAAAGCCAAAAGATTTTATAAAATATTTGGAAAATATAGAACATTATAAAAATGCAAATATGCAATTTATTCATGAAGATGGTATATCTTATCCTATTGGAAAACTTGATGATATAAATATTTATTTTCAACACTACAAAACAGAAGAAGAAGCTTTATCGAAATGGATACAAAGAACTGAGCGTATTGATATAAATAATATTTTTATTTTATTTACTGATCGTGATGAGTGCACATATGAAGATTTAGTTAGATTTGACAACCTTAATTTTAAAAATAAAATTGTTTTTACTCATATTCCATATCCTGAAATTAAATCTAGTTTTTATATAAAAGGATTTGAAAGTGATTCATCAGTTGGTTTTTGCCATGAATATAAGAATGATTTTAGTGGACATAGAATATTAGACCAATTTGATTACGTTGAATGGTTTAATCGTTCTTAAATAGTTTTAACTATAGAAAGACTTGCTAATCAAAAGTAAGTCTTTTTTTTATATTTTATAAACTATATAATACTAATTTTTGACCTACTTTTAAATAAGAAGTATTGTCTAAATTATTTATTTTCCTAATTTCATAAATAATGTCTCTAACATCTCTATTTTCATAATAGCTATTGCTTTCTTTTTCTTGCATTGCAATGCTCCATAAAGTATCTCCACTAGATACGTAAATGTTTTTTGTTTTTACTTCCCCTTTTGAGAATGAAACATTACTAAAATAAAAGCATATAGCAAAAATAACTCCTAATACTATAATTATTGCTCTTGTAAATTTCTTTTTATTTACTATTCTCATAAAAAACAACCCTTTCTATTTTTTATTAAACGGCATATATAGTAATATTGCCTTTTATTTGTTACAAACATTGTTTTGCTTTATGAATATAGTATAAACGAACATTTATTCTTTGTCAATACTTTTTCCAAAAAAATGTTTGTTTTTTGTATTTTTATTAAATTTTCTTGATTTTATCTTATTTTCCTGTTATAATAATTATGTTACTAATAATTTTTAGTCTTTTTATAGGAGGATAACCTATGAAACTTAATGAAAAGGAACTAATTTCTTATCAAAAATTTTGGAAAGAAAGTGATGTTCTATCTGAGCGGCGTAAAGTTGCACTTATTGACCTATCTAATGTTTTTTTAGAGCAGGCAAAAAGTAATAACTACGAGATAGATAATATTAAACTTTTCTATCCAGAGGATTGCTCTAATTTGGAGTCTTTCAATGATTTTGCTCTTGTTATGCAAGCAAAAATTACATTAAGAGATGATGGCAAGGCAGGAAGTGTAATGAAAGGCTGGTTTCTTAACAAAGAGGTTGATGTAGAATAAACCTAAAAAAACCGACAAGTTATTAATTGTCGGTTTTTTTATTTCTATAATAAAATTGGTTGTATTTGCTCTTTATCTAATGCACTTTCTAATGTTTTTACAATAAGATTACTATCAAATACTAATGAACGTGGTTTAGTAATTGGGTTGTCTTGTCTAAATGGAACAAAAAAATAATTGTTTCTATTTAAAAGTTTTCCTATATTTTCTGCTGAACCAGATAGTCCATCATTTGTAGAAATAGCAAGTACAACAGGATTTCCATTTCTAAGATGAGATTTTGTTGCCATAGTTGCAGCATTATCCACTATGCCACCAGCAAGTTTTGCAATAGTGTTTCCGTGAGCAAGGTGCAATAATTAAAATATCTGTTAATTTTTTAGGTCCTATTGGTTCTGCTTCTTGAATAGTGTGAATAATATTGCGACCTGTCATTTTCTCTATTTCTTCAATATGTTCTTTTGCCTCTCCAAATTTGGTGTCTAATTCATAACTATGGTCTGACATAATAGGTAACACCTCTGCCCCTTCTTTTAGTACATTTTTCATTTGTTCTTTTACTAAATGAAACGTACAAAAAGAACCAGTTAGTACAAATCCAACTCGTTTATCTTTTAATTTCATAAAATATACTCTTCCTCCTTTTGTGTGGTCTTATTATATTTTATGAAATTATGTAAATTTTGTTATTTTTTATTTACTTTTTTATTGTTTTATGATATACTACGTAGGTCACTTTTTATATAGTTTTCAGCCGTGTACGGCAGGAAGGATAATAATATGAAGGTTGCTAAAGTTGCTATTGAAATGGATAACGGAACAAAAATTGAATTTAGGTCTTCTCATTTTGGGCGCGGTGAAGTTGAGTCTGTATATGACGCCAAATACGAGGAAAAATATTCAAAAGAAGAATATGAAAAAGCAAAGAATGTAGCAAAATTTATACTTGGCTCGAAGTTCTAGACGTATAAAAAGGAAAGTGCTGTTTATTAGTACTTTCCTTTTTAATATAGTAGGAATGTTCTTTTTAAATAAGATTTTCCATACTAGATAAATATAGCTATTATTTAATGATAGACTCTATTTGATTTTTATATTTTTCATTACTATCTTCTTGAATATCTTTTTTAGAAATTTTTTTGTATAATGCATATTCTGTATCTAAATGTCCTAAATCTAGTGCTTGATATCCTTCTTTTGCTAAATCATAAGCTAGCACAGTTGCAATTGGACCTAATATAGTTAAAATAATGGTGTCTTTTGATTCTTGTCTTAATTTAGTAAGAATTGTATCGTAATAATCAAAAGTATTTTCTATTGGGCAAATAATTCTTCTTACAGATTTACATTCACTCAATAAATCGTTTCCTACTCCAGTTTTCGTATCGCTCGTTTCACAAATAATAACATTTCTATTTTTCCAAATATCTTTTATCATAGAAAAGTATTTTCCACAATTGATATGGTCCTTACGCCTAATATATATTCTACTTAAGCTTGAGGGACAATATTGCATATTCATATTCAAATATTGTAACCATATTGATCTTGTTTGGTACATATAATTAACCCAGAAATTTTCACTTTCTTCCGTTAAATTTTCAAATTTATTTATTTCATCTGGTATCCCTATCATACAAAAGTTTTGCTCACTTTGAAGTATTTCCTTTAATCTATTTACTAAGTTTTTATTAGGAGTTTGAAATTCTAGACCTTTTCCTATAATTAAATCTAGTTCTCCATTTCCAAAACGTGCAATTGATTTTCCTTTTTTTAATTCTTGTAAACATTCTTCTGTTGTTAATATTCTTATATTGCTTGTTTTCATTTCTTTTAGTAATTCTTCTTTTTTTCTTGCAATTTCAGTATCAATTGCATTTTCTTCTATTTGCTTATAAGTATTAGCATTTGGTTTCGACATCTTTTCTTTAAGTTCTTTTGGCAACATTTTCCTTACTTGATTTAATATTTCACAATATTTTAAAACTTGTTCATAGTCTTTTTTAGTAATAGATTCTATGATATACTGCACAGATTTTAAGATAGTAGGAATTTTTAATTCATTACTTAATGTATAAAACCATTTCATCTCTTCTAGTACATCTATTCTTTCTTCTTTTGTTAATCTATCAGAATCAATAAATTTATAAAGAATGTAATTCATGCTTTTAGCATAGAAATAGCGATAAAATCCCATTTCGTCATTTTCTTTAAAATTTTCATAAATAATACGATAAGCTTTATTGATACCTTCAAAATATTTTTTAGAACAACTATTAGATATAGAATCACTATAACGTTGTCTATATTCATATATTATTTCTGGAATGTAATATACATTTTTAGATTTTATAAAGCAATACGTAGTAAATACTGCATCTTCTGCAGGAATTCGTTCTACAAATTCAATTTTTAAAGAATCTAAAAATGATTTTCTAAATATTTTATTCCATACTCCAGAATTCATAATGAAAAAAGATTGTTCATAATCTTTAATGGATAATTTAAATTCATGATAAATATTCTTCTTAAATACAGGATTTTCCCATAATGTTCCATCTTCGTCCATATTTATATAATCACCGATTGCATAATCTGCATCTGTTTTTTCGATGTAATCATACATGATTTTACATGCATTTAGTGTAAATCTATCATCTGAATCTAAAAACATAATGTATTTTCCAGTAGCATTTTTAAGTCCTGTATTTCTTGCTCCTGATAAACCTTTGTTTTCTTGATGAAATACTTTTATTCTAGTATCTTTTTTGGCATAGTCATCACAAATTTTTCCAGAAGAATCAGTTGAACCATCATCTACTAAGATAATTTCTAAATTTTGATAGCTTTGATTTATTGTAGAATTAATAGCTTCTGACAAATATTTTTCTACATTATAAACTGGTATTATAATAGTAATTTTGTCCATTGCGTTTTTTCCTCCTTAAGTTTTTATTGATAAACATTAGGCAAATATTTTACATTTTTTATATATTCTTTTGGATTTTCTAATAAATAATATAAGTGTGTTCTTTTAGAATTAGAGCAATGTTCATTGATAAATTGTAGTTTATGTTGGTCATTTAATAACATTTTTATTTTATTATACAAATTTTGCACATCTTTTTCATTGTCTAACCCTTCTATATCATATTTTCCTACAGCATGAAAAAGGTTAATCATAGTATATACAAGATTATAATCTAAATAGTCTTCTATTCCTTCTGTTCTCTGTCTTAAATATTTATTTATATCTAATACAGAACTTAAATATTGTAGTTTTTGTTCTTTTGATCTTTTCATCGTAATACTACCTTCGCGTTTTCTATAATAATAGAAAGGGTGGTCATAAAAAACAACTTTTTTAGCATTTACAAATGATTTTGGAATAGTTGCAATATCTTCAAATATTCTTCCAACTGGAAATTCTACATCTTGCCATAACTTACTTTTATATAATTTGTCCCATGCGTAAAATCTAATTTTTTTATCTAAAACCATTTGAGCAATTGCTTGATTCATATCATATATTTCCATTTGATTAGAATATTCCGGCTTTATTACTTTTTCATTTTCATAAATATAGTGAGAAGAAATGACAATATCTGCTTCTTTATCATGCATTATAGATATTAAGTCTTCTATCATATTTTTAGCAATAAAATCATCACTATCTACAAATTGAATCATATCTCCTGTTACTATTTTTAAAGCTGTATTTCTTGCAGCAGATAAACCTTGATTTTTTTGATGAATTACTTTAATACGACTATCTTTATTTTTGTAATCTTCACAAATTTTTCCAGAAGAATCAGTTGAACCATCATCTACTAAAATAATTTCTAAATTTCTATAAGTTTGTTCTATAATACTTTTCAAACATTCTTCTAAATATTCTTCTACATTATATACAGGTACAATAATACTAACCTTTTCCATTTTTCTATTTTCCCTTCTTTTTATATTAGCTTATATGTAAACTTTCTATTGTTTAGACATTTTTTATTATAACATTTTTTGTTAAAAAAGAAAAGACATTTAATAAATTTATAAGAAATGTGAAAACCTAGAGAATTACTATACTCTAGGTTTTCATTTTTATAAATTTAAAATACATTTTCTATTTTGATATAATTTTATTCTATAAACTTTCCACAATTGCCTTTGTATCTCTTGCAATTACTAACTCTTCGTTTGTTGGCACAACCCATACTTTTACTTTTGAATTTTTAGTAGAAATTTCTTGTTCTTCTCCTCTTATTTGGTTTGCTTCTTTATTAATTTCTACTCCTAGCCATTCCAAACGTTTACAAATACATTCTCTAATATTAATTTGATTTTCTCCTACACCTGCAGTAAATGCAATAGCGTCAATTCCATTCATAGAAACCGCATATTTTGCAATATATTGAGCTACATTATAGCAATAAGCATCTCTTGCTAGTTTTGCCTTTTCATTTCCTTCATCTGCTGCTTTTTCAATATCTCTAAAATCTGGGCTTACTCCTGAAATGCCAAGAACTCCTGACTTCTTATTTAAAATATCTTCTACTTCATTTGGTGACAAATTTTCCTTTTTCATTAAAAATGTTACAATAGATGGATCTAAATCACCACTTCTTGCACACATCATAATACCAGAAACTGGTGTCATTCCCATAGAAGTATCTACTGATTTTCCGCCATCAACTGCGCATAGACTTGCACCTTGACCTAAATGACATACTACAATTTTTAAATCTTTTATATCTTTGTTCATAAGCTCTGCTAAACGGTTTGAAACATATCTATGAGAAGTTCCATGAAAACCATATTTACGCATTTTATATTTTTTATAATATTCATAAGGAATTGGATAAATGTACCTTTCTTCTGGAATTGTTTGATGAAATGCAGTGTCAAATACAGCTACCATTGGTTTATTTGGTATTACCTTTTGACATGCATAAATTCCATTTAAAATTGGTGGTGTATGAATCGGTGCAAGTTCTTTGCAACTTGCAATTTCTTCAATTACTTTATCTGTAATTAAAACAGATTTATCAAAGATGTCAGTTCCATGTGGGACTCTATGTCCAATTGCATTTACTTCATCTAAAGATTTAATTACGCCATATTCTTCATGTAGTAATTGTTTTAGCATAAATTCTAATGCTTGTTCATGGTTTTCTACTGGATTTTCTAATACATATTTTTCATTATTTACTTTATGTGTCAAAAAGCTATTATTTTGACCAATTCTTTCATAATTTCCTTTGGCTAATACTTGTTCATTTTCCATATCAATTAACTGGTATTTTAAAGATGAACTTCCACAATTGATAACTAATATTTTCATATTTCCTCCTCGTTTGGAAAGTTTTGGGACGCGTCCATTTCTTTCCGTTTTTCTTATTATATCCATAAATTATGAAAAAAGACAATAGTTTTTTAATTATTCTATAAATATATATAATTTTTATAAAAATAATTTTTCTCAATATATTGTTGCTATAGACCTTGAGAGCATTTTTAAGTAAAAAAATATTATATAGCAACTAGAATAGTATACTATTTAAATCTTGTTTGCTTTTATTCTAACTTCAAAAATGGAAAGATTTGGACGCGTCCCAAATCTTTCCATTTTTGTTTTGCTATTTAACTAAATCTCTTGTATCTCTTGCAATCATTAATTCTTCTTCAGTTGGAACTATCCATACTTTTACTTTTGAGTCTTTGCTTGAGATTTCTCTTTCTTCTGCTTTTACGTTATTTGCTTCTAAATCTAAGTTTACACCCATCCATGTTAAATGTTCACATATCATTTTTCTTTCGTCTGGGCCTCTTTCTCCTACGCCTCCTGCAAATGCAATGACATCTACACCGTTCATTGCTACTGCGTATTTTGCAATATATTGTGCAATAATATAGCAATAAGTTTCCATTGCAATGCTTGCTCTTTTTGCATTTTCATCGTTTTTTTCTATTGATTCTAGTAAATCACGATTATCTACAGATGTTCCTGAAATTCCAAGTAGTCCTGATTTTTTGTTTAAAATGTTTTCTACTTCGTCTGCTGATAAGTTTTCTTTTTTCATTAAGAAGGTTACTATAGATGGGTCTAAATCTCCACTTCTTGTTCCCATAGCAATTCCTGCAAGTGGTGTGAAGCCCATAGATGTATCTACTGATTTACCATTTTCTACTGCACATAGACTTGCTCCTTGTCCTAAATGGCATACGATTGTTTTTAAATTTTCTACAGGTTTTCCTACTAACTCTGCTACTCTTGCTGATACATATCTGTGAGAAGTTCCATGGAAACCATATTTTCTAATTCCATACTTTTCATAATATTCATAAGGAATTGGGTAAATATATCTTTCTTCTGGAATGGTTTGATGGAATGCAGTATCAAATACTGCTACATTTTTCTTACCAGGCATTACTTTTTCACATGCTTCTATTCCTGTTAATGCTGCTGGGTTGTGAAGTGGTGCTAATGGAATGCACTCTTTAATTGTTTCTTTTACTTCATCTGTAATTACAACAGATTTGTTGAATTTTTCTCCTCCGTGAACGACTCTATGTCCTACGGCTGTTATTTCATCTAAAGAAGAAATAACTCCATGCTCACTGTCTGTAAATTGTGATAATACAAAAGAGATTGCTTCTTCATGATTTTTTGCTTCTCTTTCATATTTGTATTTTTCGCTTCCCACTTTATGTGTTACAAAAGAATCTTTTGAACCTATTCTTTCATAGTTTCCTTTTGCTAATACTTGTTCGTTTTCCATATCAATTAGTTGATATTTTAAAGATGAACTTCCACTGTTTAATACTAAAATTTTCATATTTCCTCCTCGTTTGGAAAGATTTGGACGCGTCCCAAAACTTTCAATTTAATTAATTATTCTGTGCTTGCACTGCTGTTATTGCAACTACTCCTGCAATATCTTTTGAAGAACAACCTCTTGATAAATCATTTACTGGTCTTGCAATTCCTTGGCAAAGTGGTCCATATGCTTCTGCTTTTGCTAACCTTTGTACTAATTTATAACCAATGTTTCCTGCATCTAAGTCTGGAAAGATTAAGGTATTGGCTTTTCCTTTCAATGGACTTCCCGGTGCTTTAGATGCGGCAATTTCTGGAATGATAGCAGCATCTAATTGTAATTCTCCGTCCGCTACTAAATCTGGCATTTTTTCTTTTAAAATTTTGGTTGCTTCTACTACTTTATCAGTAAGTGGTGAGTGAGCACTTCCATAAGATGAGTATGAAAGCATTGCAACTCTTGGCTGTTTTCCTACTAATTGTTCAAAACTTTTTGCTGAAGAAATTGCAATTTCTGATAATGCTTCTGGATCTGGATATTCATTTAAACCACAATCTCCAAATACGAAAGCCCCGTTTTCTCCATATTCGCAATTTGGAACTACCATTAAAAAGAAGGCTGATACAAGTTTTGTATTAGGCGCTGTTTTTAAAATTTGAAGCGCTGGTCTTAATGTGTCTGCGGTAGAATGACATGCACCAGATACTAAACCATCTGCATCTTTTTCTTTTACCATCATCATTCCAAAATAGACATAGTCTTTCATATATTCTTTTGCTTTTTCTAATGTCATTCCTTTTGCTTTTCTTAATTCATAGAATTCATTTGCATAAGAACTAAATTTTTCACTTGTTTGTGGATCTACTATTTTTGCCCCTGCAAGATTTACTTCATTTTCTTTTGCAAATGTTTCTATTTTTTCTTTGTTTCCTATTAAAATAATATCTGCATATCCTTCTTTTAGTATTTGTTCTACTGCTTTAAGAACTCGCAAATCATTACTTTCAGGTAATACAATCGTTTTTATATCTTGTTTTGCTCTTTGCTTAATATCTTCAATAAAAGACATAAAAATACTTCCTCCTTTGCTTTAAATACTATACTATTATATAGGCAAATGAGAAAAAGTACAAGTGATTTTTAAAAATTTTTCATTTTTAGATTTCTCTATCAAATATTGATTTTGCAAATCCTTTATCTATCATATTTCCAAATATATTTTTTAAAATAATTAGAATAATTGGGCCTATAAGTAGACCAAACACTCCAATAAAACGAAATCCTGTATACATAGCAATTAAAGTAAAAATAGGGTGTATCCCAATTTGTCCAGATACAACTCTAGGCTCTAAAAATTGTCTTACTATTCCCATAATTGCAAGCAATATAATTAAACTAATTCCAAGTGTTAAATTTCCGTCACAGGCGGCAATTATTGCCCATGGAATCATTACAGTAGCAGAGCCAAAAATAGGAAGTGCATCTACAAAGGCAATTCCCAAGGCAGCAATTAGTGGGAACTGCACATTAAGTCCTATCCATTTAAAAATGCATAGACCTATTAAACAAATAACAAAAGAAACAATAACTAAAATGGCTTCTGCTTTTAATAGACAACCAAGTGATTTTGTAATTTCTCGAATATGTTTTGTTAGTTTTTTAACCCACATTTCTGGAAAATGATGTTCTAATTGGTCTATCATATAAATTTTGTCAGTACATATAAAATATAAGGCTAATACACTAATAACTGTATAAATACCAATTGCAGGTAAAGATGTAAGCAAGTTTAAAAAATGAGTTAGTGCATTTTTTACCCAATCTGCTATTGCTGATAGTAATTCTCTTCCTGAAGATTGCATTATTTCTACTATTTCATTTGGTACTTTTATTTTACTAAAGTCAATTTGTGATGTAATATTAGTAAACTGTTTAGAAATTTTTTCTACATATCCATTTAAACCGCCTAATAAATTGGAAGATTCTGAAATAAGAGCAAAAATTCCCCAAGTAAGAAGTCCAACTAAAAGTGAAAGTACAACTATAAATACTATAATAGCACTTGTTCTTCTTTTCCACTTAAAATGCTTCATACAAAAGCGAATAATAGGTTCTATTAAAAGAGAAATAATAAATGCAATGAGAAATGGAATATAAAAAACAGCTAATTTAAAAGCTAAATATATTCCAATAATTGAAAATAAGAGGATAAGTATTTTTCGAAAAACTTTTGACCAATAATTCATATCAATTATCATATACTTTATCCTCCCCTTTAAGTTTTTACAGTAGTGAAATTTACGATTTTATTATTATTCTAGACCTTTTATTCTTAATTTTTTAAAATTTTTATGTATTAAGCTTCATAATATATATTATGAAGCTTGTCTTTCATTTATTCTGCATTTTTGTCATTACAGCCGCATATATTTTCTAAGGTATTACATACGTCTTGTGTATTTACATTTTGATTGTTACATAAATCTCCTAATGTGATAATTCCGATTATTTGGTTGTTTTCATCAATAACAGGAAGACGACGAATTTGCTCGTTTGACATTGTTTTTTGAGCTTGTTCTATTTCTTCTTCTGGACCACAACAGCATACTTTGCAAGTCATTATTTCACTTACAGGTGTTGTTGTAACGTCTTTGTCGCATGCAATACTTCTTAAAATAACGTCCCTATCCGTTACAAGTCCTACTATTTTTTTGTTTGTATCACATACTGGAATGCAACCAACATGTTTATTACACATTAATTTAGCACAATCTTTTATTGTGCTGTCTGGTGTTAAATAAGCCACCTCATTACACATACAATCTTTTACTTTCATATTTTTTCCCACCTTTTTTAAAAATTTATGCATTTTTATTTTATGTATTTTTCATTTTTTTATACAATTTGCAATCATAAATTAAACCATTTTTTGGATTTTTTGAAAATTTTTACACAAATTTTAATTTTAGTATTGACATAAGAATAAATTTATGTTAGAATGAGAATAGTTTTAAAGTAAATTTTTATTGTAAGCCCCAGTAATTCAATAGGTAGAGCAAAACCACAAATATGATAAAATAGGTTTTAGTGTTAGAGGTTCGAATCCTCTCTGGGGCGTTAAAACGATTTTTTCGTTTTAAAATTTGTTAGGAGTAATGGTATTACATTGTATAATGTACGCTGACTGTCTTCCTTTCTTTAATAGACGGCAAGTAGATATTTCTACTTGCCGTCTCCCTTTTTAGTTATTTAATTATATAAAAAATTATTTCAAATAATTTTCATAATCTCTATTTGGAATCATAAATTAAGCCATTTTTTCGAAAAATTTTAATTTTAGTATTGACATAAAAATAAATTTATGTTAGAATACATTTCAGTTTTAAGATAAATCTTTATTGTACACCCCAGTAGCGCAGTTAGGTAGAGCAAACCTACAGTAGATGTACTGGCGCCGTATATATACTGCGAAATAAGGTTATGTCAGAGGTTCGAATCCTCTCTGGGGCGTTAAAACGATTTTTTCGTTTTAAAAATTATTTTTTAGGGTAAATGGCAAAGTGGATTGCGCTACTTAGAATTAAGGTAGAAATTAGGGTTCAACTCCCTTTTGCCCTTTTCAGGTGCTTACTGGGTTGCATCTGATACTTTCGTAAGGAGAAGGAATCCTCCTTTCGCAGGAAACAGCAAGTAGATATTTCTACTTGCTGTTTCGCTTTTTAATTATTTAGTTATAGTAAAAAGCTATTTCAAATAATTTCATAATCTCTATATGGTGGTCTTGGCTCTCCCGGAAATGGAGGTCTTGGATAAGGCGGCCTTGGGCGTGGTGGTCTATTTGGAAAATTTCCACCTAACAATTGATTTAGAATTAAAATTCTAATTAAATCTCGCAATAATGGATTATTAGGCCTTCTTTGCATTGTTTGATTTGAAACTATTTGATTTGCACTATTTCTATTAGAATTCATTCTTACACTATTATTTGTTCTATTTTCTACTTCTTGTTCTTGATTTCTATTTTCAATTTGAATATTAACTAAAATTTCATTATTATTTTCTACTTTTTCATAGACTTCTTCTACCATATTTTCTAATATTTCTCTTGTTACTGGCACAGTACATTTATTGCATACTTCGCAAACAATAGGATTAAGAAGTTTATAAATCTCTGGATAACATTCTTCTAATTCTTTTGCATTTTGATTTGGCAAAATGTAGTTTTGTGTTTCTTCTATTATATTTCTTTGATATGTATCTTGACTTTCTACTATTGGGTAACCTAACACACTTCTCATATAATCTTCATAGTTTTGATAATACATAAGCTTTCCCTCCTCTATTCTTATGTATTATTGTATGCTATTTTATTTTTATTTGTTACTTAGTTTAAGTAAAATATATAAATTTTTAAAAGCGTATTGAAATTGATTGAGTTTAAAAATTCTTAATAAATTTTATGGAAAGAGTTCATTTTTTAATGGAAGGGTGCCATAAAATTTATTTAGAATTTATACGAAAATCAACTTGAATGAGCATTTTAAAAATTTATATATTTTAGTAAGCATAGTAAAAGAGCTAACATTTTATTTGTTAGCCCCTATTCTTTTAAAACTCTGCACTTATCGGTAGCAGTACACCTCTTTTAAATTTTCACTTTTTTGGCCGTGATATGCCTCTTTTAAAACTCTGCACTTGTTGGTAGCAGTACACCTCTTTTAATAACAAATGTTATTCTATTAGTATTATATATTTTTGCAAATATTATGTCAATAATTTTATTAAAATTTTATAATTTTTTTACAAATTCTTTAAATTTGTCACCACGCTCTGCAAAATTTTTAAAAGCATCAAAACTTGCACTTGCTGGTGAAAGTAGCACAACATCTCCTACTTTTGCTTTTTTTCTTGCAAAATTAACTGCTTCATCTAAATTTTTTACATAGCAAATTTCTACTTCTTTTTGAAATTTTTTCATTGCATTTTGTGTAGCTTCTGCTATTTTCATACTTGTTGGACCGCATAAAATTAAAGTTCCTACTTTTTCTGCAATAGCCTCCCCTACCTTTTTGTAATCTAAGCCTTTATCAGAACCGCCTGCAAGTAGTATAATATTTTCATCAAATGCATGAAGTCCTGCAATAGTGCTTGCTGGGCTAGTTCCAATGGAGTCATTATAATATTTTACGCCATCTAATTCACGTACAAATTCTAAACGATGTTCTACTCCATTGAATTCTTTAATTACTTTTATAGCAGTATCCACTGGAATAAAAGAAGATGTTACAGCAAGTGCAGCACAAATATTTTCGTAATTATGAATTCCTCTTAATTTAACTTCTGTTCTAGGAAGTAAATGTCTGCGAACACCATCTTCACAATATTTAATATTTTCATCTACTCTATCATAAATATAGCCATCTTGTAATTTTTCTTTACTACTAAAGAATATAACCTTTCCATTTGCCTCTTTTGCAAATGAACGTGTAATTTCATTATCATAATTTAATACTAAAATACCATTTTCATTTTGATGTTTAAAAATATTCTTTTTTGCTTCTTGATATTCTTCATAAGAACGATGAATATTTAAGTGATCTGGATAGATATTGGTTATTAAAGAAACATCTGGACTAATATCCATATCCATTAGTTGAAAACTGCTCATTTCCAAAATAACGAAATCTTCTGGTTTCATATCTTTTATTTGTGTAAAAATTGGCTTTCCAATATTACCACCTAAAAAACAAGTATGTCCTGTTTGTTTTAAAATTTCGTAAATTAAAGTGGTAGTTGTAGTTTTTCCTTCCGTTCCTGTAATTCCAATTGTTTTTGCTGGTGTTAATTTTAACACCATTTCAATTTCAGAAGTTAAAATTGCTCCTCTTTCTACTTCCTCTGCTATTTCTTTTATAAATGGCATAGCACTTGGAGAACGAAAAATAATATCAAAACCTTTTAAATTTTGCAAGTTTCTTCTTCCAAAATAATAAGGAAAACGATATTGCTCCATTTTTCCAATGATGTTTTCATCAATTTCCGCAATTGTACGATTATCAAAGACGCTTACTTTTGCATTATGCTCGTAAAAATAGTCTAGCAAAGGAATATTGCTAACACCAATTCCAATAATTGCAATTTTTTTGTCTGCAATGAAACGATTAAATTCTTCTAATTTTTTGTTATAAAATTCCATATTTTTCCTTTCTAAAAATTTAAAAATTGATTAAAATAAACATTATAAATGATAATTTAAACTTTATTATAATTATACAGTTAATTTTAATTCTTCTATACATTCGCATACTTTATCTGTAGACTCTTCTACGCTTTTACAATCAGTTACATCAATTTGAATAGTTTTATCTTGTAAAGTATAAAAACCTGCTTTTTCTTGCAATTCATCACGTTTTTTAATATGCTCCTTTAATTCTTCTAAGTTTGCATTTTCTCCATATTGAATGGCTTTTCTTCTTACTCTTTCCTCTAATGAAGCCGTAATAAAAAAGTGATAATTCATTTCTGGATAAATAGTACTTAAAGCTCTTCCTGATAATATTACATTATATTGCTCTTTTAGTTCATTTATGAGATTTTTAGCGAAGATAAATAAATTTGTATTATCTGCACTTCCACCTGCAACAGAAACAGCAAGAGATGCTTCTTCTGATTGCAATTTTTCTTCTTCTATTTTCTTTCCTTTTACATATACAACAGTTTCTCTATTTTCTATTTTGATTTCAACTTGCAATAAATCCATAATTTTTTTAATATCTATTTGTTCTATGTTTGATTGCAAATTTTTCATATTGTGTGCTAATCCTTGATGTTCTTGCATAAAAGCATAGATAATACCACGGTATAAGTTTCCGCCATGTAACACAATACTATTTGGCAACTTTTTCAATAATTCCCTACAAATGGAAGTTTTTCCACTTCCTACTAGTCCTTCAATTCCTATGACTATATGTTCCATTTTTTATCATTCCTTTTTTATATTTTATGAAAAAATTTTAATTCCGTTTTTTATAAACAAATTATAACATATTTTTTGTATTTGTAAAATAGGAATTCTTTATTTTCTATAGTTATAATTTGTATGTATAAATTTGTTTTAGAATGTGCACAATAAAACTAGATAAAAGAAAGGAAGGTGCTTTTTTATGTCAGAAAGAAATAACAACAATAATAACAGCCAAAAGAATAATAACAATAACCAAAAAAATAATCAAAACAATCAAAACAGAAATAACAACAATGAAAACAATAACAATAACTGCAGATAGTTAATAAAATAAACCCCAGATAACAATATTTCATTGCTATGTGGGGTTTATTTCTATTTTTTTTGCTTATGTTTTTTAGTTTTCGAAAGAGATTTTTCTTTTTTTGATTTACAAATTTCGTCTTTAATAACACTACCTATACAATACACAGTTAATCCTATTACAATTAAAAATAAAAAGCTCATAAAGCCATATAATATGTTATAGCTTATATTTAATATAATAGGAAAAGATTTGTCTGTAGGAACTAAGTCAGGTGAAATCAATCCAAGTAAATAAATAAAAAAACTACCTAAAATGTTCAATACAAATACAAATAATATAATTTGAAAAATATGAAAGCAATATTTTAAAATAGCTTTAAAATTTACTTTCTTCCGAGAACCATTTATTTCATTTGAAAAATTTTTCATATATGAACCCTCCTTACATTTTGTATTTACAAGTTTCAGTAGTATTTTACCATATTATGTCTATCTTTACAATACTTTTTTTACTATTTTTCCAAATATTTCTTCAAAAATTTTCCTGTATAACTTTGCTCGTTTCTTACTACTTGTTCTGGAGTTCCAACAGCAATTACTTCTCCACCTTTATCTCCACCTTCTGGACCTAAGTCAATAATGTAGTCGCAAGTTTTAATTAAGTCTAAATTATGCTCAATAACGATAATGCTATTTCCTGTGTCAACCAAACGCTGCAAAATATCTACTAAACGATGAACATCAGCAATGTGAAGTCCGGTTGTTGGCTCATCTAAAATGTAAAGTGTTTTTCCTGTTGGCTTTTTAGAAAGTTCAGTTGCAAGTTTTACTCTTTGTGCTTCTCCACCAGATAAAGTAGTAGAAGGTTGTCCGAAGTTTAATGTAGCCTAATCCTACGTCATACAACGTTTGAATTTTGCTTTTTATACGAGGTAAATTTTGGAAAAAGTCAAGTGCTTCTTCTACTGTCATATCTAATACATCTGAAATGGTTTTGCCTTTGTATTTTACCTCTAAAGTTTCTTTATTGTAACGTTTTCCTTTGCAGACTTCACAAGGTACATAAATATCAGATAAAAAGTGCATTTCGATTTTTAGCACGCCATCTCCAGAGCAAGCCTCACATCTTCCTCCTGGTACGTTAAAACTAAATCTGCCCTTATCATATCCACGCATTTTTGCTTCATTAGTTCCTGCAAATAAATCACGAATATAGTCAAATACACCAGTATAAGTTGCTGGGTTAGAGCGAGGTGTTCTTCCAATTGGAGATTGATCAATATTAATAATTTTATCTATATTTTCAATACCTTTTACTTCCTTACATTTTCCTGCTTTTACATTTGAACCATTGATTTCTTTTTCCAATGTTTTATATAGCACTTCATTGACTAATGTACTTTTTCCAGAACCAGAAACACCTGTTACACAAATAAATTGACCAAGTGAAAATTTGACATTTATATTTTTCAAATTATGCTCTGTTGCGCCTTTTACTTCAATTGCTTTTCCATTTGATTTTCTTCTTTTTTTTGGTACATGAATTTGTTTTCTACCACTTAAGTAATCTCCTGTAATAGAACCTTCTACCTTTTTAACTTCTTCAGCAGTACCGCTGTGCCATTACATAACCGCCATGAACGCCAGCTCCAGGGCCAATATCAATAATTTGGTCTGCTGCATACATGGTATCTTCGTCATGTTCTACTACTAGCACGCTATTTCCTAAGTTGCGCAATTTCTTTAAGGTAGCAATTAGTTTGTCATTATCTCTTTGGTGAAGTCCAATACTTGGCTCATCTAAAATATATAAAACACCAGTTAAACCAGAACCAATTTGAGTTGCTAAACGTATACGTTGTGCCTCTCCACCAGATAGACTTCCTGCACTTCTAGATAAGGTTAAGTAATCTAGTCCTACATCAACTAAAAATTGAAGTCTTGTATTTAATTCTTTTAGAATTTGGTCTGCTATCATAGCATCTTTTTTACTTAAATTTAAAGAATTTAAATAGTCTTTAATTTGTACAATTTGCATATCTGTTAATTCTACAATATTTTTACTTCCCACTTTTACTGCTAAACTATTTTTATTTAGTCTTGAACCATGACACTCTGGGCAATCACTATCACTCATATACATTTCGTAAAAATCACGCATACCTTGAGATTTGGTTTCATTGTGTCTTCTTTCTAACGTAGGAATAACACCTTCAAATGGTGAAGTAAACTTACGAATTCCGGCATATGATTCATATTCAAAATCAATTGCTTCGCTTCCTGTTCCATAAAGAATTTTTTCTAAAAATTCTCTTGGTAATTTTTTAATAGGAACATCTTTAATTTTTACGCCATAGTGTTTGGCAATGCTTTCAAAATACATTTTTGCCATAGTGTCGCCTTTTTTCATAGTGCTTGCGCCAAAGGCTTTTATTCCATCATATAAAGTTTTATTTTTATCAGGAACAATTAAATCTTCGTCCATTTTCATTAAGAAACCAAGCCCAGTACAACTAGGACAAGCACCATAAGGATTGTTAAAAGAAAACATTCTTGGTGATAATTCTTCAAAACTAATATTACAATCTGGGCAAGCATAGTTACCGCTAAACAGCATTTCTTTGTTATTTGTAGCATCTTCAATTAGAACTAAATTATTTGCATTTTTTAAGGCAATTTCTACACTTTCAGTTAAACGAGAGCGAATATCTTCTTTAATTACTAATCTATCTACTACAAGCTCGATATTGTGCTTTTTCTTTCTGTCTAAGTCTAAGTCGTCAGAAAGTTCAACCATATTGCCATCTACTCTGGCACGCACAAAACCTTCTTTTTGGTAGGCTTCTAATTGTTTTACAAATTCACCTTTTTTGCCACGAATAATAGGTGCTAAAACTTGAATTTTTGTGCCTTCTGGCAATTCTAAAATAGCATCTACCATTTGGTCTATGGTTTGTTTTTCAATTTTTTTACCACATTTTGGACAATATGGCACACCAATTCTTGCATATAGCAAACGCAAATAGTCATAAATTTCCGTAACTGTTCCTACAGTAGAGCGAGGATTTTTAGAAGTTGTTTTTTGATCAATGGAAATTGCTGGTGATAAGCCCTCAATAGACTCTACTTCTGGCTTTTCCATAAGTCCTAAAAATTGCCTTGCATAAGAAGAAAGACTTTCTACATATCTTCTTTGCCCTTCTGCATAAAGGGTATCAAATGCAAGAGAAGACTTTCCGTGAGCCAGAAAGCCCAGTTAATACAACTAATTTATCTCTTGGAATTTCTAAGTTTATATTTTTTAAGTTATGCTCTTTTGCTCCTTTTATTATAATTTTATCATTCACTTTAATTCCCCCCTAGGTACCATTGGGGACGTTTCCTTTTGGTATATCTGTCCCTAATGAATATTTTTGTAATATTGATAATATAAAATTTTCAAAAATGCTCATTCAAGCTGATTTATCGCAGAAATTCTAAATAAATTTTGTGGCACCCTTCCATTAAAAATGAACTCTTTCCACAAAATTTATTAAGAATTTCTAAGCTCAATCACTTTCAATGCGCTTTTTTCAAATTTTATATTATCATTATTATAATTACAAATGTACCAAAAGGGACAGATTTACCAAAAGGAAACGTCCCTAATGGAACATATTCATTATACAATATTTTATAGTTAAAAACAAGAGTTTGGTAAAAATTGTCTTTTTTTGTATTTTTAGTTTACATATTTTAATTTTTGTGATATAATGTTTGCATATTAGCTATACACTATAAGAATCGGAAATTTGATTCTTTATTTAATTTTTCTATTAATAGGAGGATAACATTATGACAATGGCAACAGGAGAAGAAAGATTGTACTCAGAGGCAGAATTTGGTGTGTTTTTTGCTTATCAAAAAATTACCAAAGCAAAAGCAAACGAACTTCGGACGAAAGGGTTGCAAGTAGCAGATTGTAATGATTTAAGAAATTTTCCAAGGCTCCACTATATTTCGTGGAAGAATGCTAAAGTAGATTGTGAAGATGTTTCTTCTTTAGACGAAACATCTGATGAATATACTTTAGCGCAAAAGCTCTGGATTGTGTCTATGAAAAATCAACCTAAAAATTGATAGAAATTTTTTATTTCTATCTGCTATGAAAACAAAATAATAGGAGGATAACTTTATGAAGGAAAATCGGAAAACATTTGGTAAAGTAGAAAAATCAACAAAGGAACTGGCAATTTTATCTGTGGCTTGTAGTTATGCTTTTATGTGTTTGCTTCTTACTATCGTTCACTTTAATTCTTTCAAATTGTATTTTAGCGTACCAGAAAATACAATTTCAACTTATTTAAGTGAATATGGATATAATATTATCTCATTTATTATTTTTTCTTTTTTCTTTATAGTGGTCTTTTATGCTTTCTTTAAATGTTCTTTAAGGAATTCAGTCTCTAATAAAGTAGAAGTAGATTTTAGCAAGGAACTGGTAGAAAAGAACTTAACTTTAGACCTTCCTAAAAAAGTCAACCTAACTCATCATTGTGAGTTCTTTATCACTTTTGACCAAAGTATGGATACTTTTTCTTTTTGGTGTCGATTCACTAAAGAAACTTGCTTTGATGTAGTTAAAAGAGCATATCTACTTTCTTACTTAAATTTGATGGATAAGGCTGAGTACGAAGCTGTTTTGAATTCTTATAACGACAGAATTTACATCTATCGTAAATTTCAGGCAGATGAAGACACAACCTCTAAGAATTTTCAAAACCGAGCATTTCTTGCATGCATTACCAAAGAGGAGTTTACCACCTATTGTGAAATTGCAGAACCTAAAAATTCATAGTAGAAAAACATATTTTTCTATTATAAGTCTTTGAAAGGAGCATCTTACTATGAGAAAATTTAAGCTAATTCAACGAGGAACTTTCAAAAAGAAAGGTAAGGGTATCTATCTTATTGGAGAAGATGGAGTTGTTAGTCTTGATTACATGGGTTCAGCAGAATTTGAGTTTGGTGCCATTCCCAAAGCGTTTCGGCGTTTAATGTACTACTATACGGAGTACGAAGTTTTTCATACAGAAATTTATACGCCCGAGCATGATGAGTTAATGGTATTTTGCAGAAAAAATTATGCAAAAGAAATTATTCAAGCAATTCAGGAATTTGTTGAAAAACCATATTATCTTCAAGAATATTCTGAACTTGAAAAAGTACCAAAGTCAAAAAAAGAGGATACTTCATTTGAGGGTCGCAATAGTAATTTTTGGTGGTGTATTGATATTAAATCCTCTGGAGATTGGATAGCTTTTTTACAACCACAGACAGATGTATTTACACAAGCTATAAAAAATGATTATCAGGACTGGTGGTTGAGGAAAACAGCAAAAGAACGTGAAGAAGAATATAATAAGTCTCTTCATTGGTAAAAAAAAATAAAGAACCTACTCTTTTAAATAAAAGGTAGGTTCTTTATTATTTTTTACTTACTTTTCCTGGCACTCCTACTACAGTAGAATTTGCCTCTATATCTTGTAATACCACAGAATTTGCCCCTATTTTGACATTATCTCCTATTTTGATAGGTCCGAAGTACTTTTGCCCCACACCCTACAATGACATTATTTCCTAAATCTGGGTGCCTTTTATTTTTATCTTTTCCTGTTCCTCCTAAAGTAACATTATGATAAATAGTACAATTATCTCCAACAGTAGCAGTTTCTCCTATTACAATTCCCATTCCATGGTCTATAAATAGTTTTCTTCCAATTTTTGCTCCAGGGTGAATTTCTATTCCTGTTAAAAATCTTGCGAGTTGAGAAATAAGTCTGGCTAAGAAAAATAATTGGCACCTATACAAAAAATGTGCTATTCTATGCAATACTAAAGCGTGAAAACCCGGATATAAAAGTACAACTTCTATTATACTTCTGCATGCAGGGTCTTTTTCTTTTATATTTTTAGCTTCTTCATATAGTTGTTTTAATACATTCATTTTTATCACCTATTATACTATATGAAAAAATGAAAGATTTGGGACGCGTCCAAATATTTCCACTATATGAAAAATGGAAAGATTTTGACGCGTCCCAAATCTTTCCAAAATTTTTTTAAAATTCCATTTTTTCTTGTAGCCAAGAGGTTAAGTCTTCTATTTTGACTCTTACTTGTTCCATGGTATCTCTATCTCTTATTGTTACTGATTCATCTTCTAATGTGTCAAAGTCAATAGTTACACAATAAGGTGTTCCAATTTCATCTTCTCTTCTATAACGTTTTCCAATAGAACCTGCTTCGTCATAATCACACATGAATTTCTTAGATAATTTAGTATAAACTTCGTCTGCCTTTTCGCTTAATTTTTTAGAAAGTGGAAGAACTGCTACTTTATATGGTGCTAATGCTGGGTGCAAATGTAACACAATTCTTGTATCTCCTTCTGCTATTTCTTGTTCTTCATAAGCATTACAAAGCATTGCTAAAAAGATTCTATCTACTCCAACTGCTGGCTCTACACAATATGGAACATATCTTTCGTTAGTTTCTGAGTCTAAATAAGTTAAGTCTTCTTTAGATGCTTCCATATGTCTTGATAAATCGTAGTCTGTTCTATCTGCAATACCCCATAATTCTCCCCAACCAAATGGGAATAAAAATTCAATATCTGTTGTTCCTTTACTATAGAAAGAAAGTTCTTCTTTTGAATGTTCTCTTAGTCTTAGATTTTCTTCCTTTATTCCTAAACTTACAAGCCAATTTTTGCAGAAAGTTTTCCAATATTCATACCATTCTAAGTCTGTTCCTGGCTTGCAGAAGAATTCTAGTTCCATTTGCTCAAATTCTCTTGTTCTAAATATGAAGTTTCCTGGAGTAATTTCATTTCTAAAAGAACGACCCATTTGACCAATTCCCATTGGCATTCTTCTTCTAGTCGTACGAAGGACGTTTTTGAAGTCTACAAACATACCTTGTGCTGTTTCTGGTCTTAAATATACTTCTGATTTAGCATCTTCTGTAACTCCCATAAAGGTTTTAAACATTAAATTGAATTTTCTAATTTCTGTAAAATCTTGCTTTCCACAATTTGGACAAGGAATATTGTTTTCTTTTATATATTCTACTAGTTGCTCATTGCTCCAGCCATCTAAGCCAGAAATTTCTTTTCCATTTTGAAAGCCCCATTCTTCTATTAATTTATCTGCTCTATGTCTTGTTTTACATGCTTTGCAGTCAATTAAAGGGTCTGAAAAGCCTCCTACATGACCTGTAGTTACCCAAACTTGTGGGTTCATCATAATAGCAGCATCAATTCCTACATTATATTTATTTTCTGTAATAAATTTTTTCCACCAAGCATCTTTAATGTTCTTTTTTAATTCTGCACCTAGTGGCCCATAATCCCAAGAGTTTGCTAAACCTCCATAAATTTCTGAGCCCGGATATACAAATCCTCTATTTTTACATAAAGAAACTAATTTTTCCATTGTTAATTCTGTCATTTTTCTTTTCTCCTTTTTTATGTTTTATAATTTAAATTTTTTGGTTTTAGTATTTTTCTATTTTTGAATTTATGTTTTGCTTGTAATTCTTTTTTATATTCTTGAATTTATATTTTTTGCTTGTAATTTTTTTATATTCTTGAATTTATATTTTTTGCTTGTAATTTTTTTATATTTTTGAATTTACATTTTTTGCTTGTAATTTTTTATATTTTTGAATTTACATTTTTTGCTTGTAATTTTTCTATATTTTTGAATTCACGTTCTTTTGCTTTTAACGCTTTATTTTTTACTTATTTTTAATTTATAATGTTTATTCTATTTTCCAGTTCCAATATATAACATACCTGCTAATTTCGAAATTGGCATAGATTGTAAGTAAACTGTTCCTGGTCCTTCTACTGTTGTTAAAAATAGACCTTCTCCGCCAAATACAATATTTTTAAGTCCTGGAACTGTTGTAATGTCTAGGCTCACAGAAGACGTCATAGCAGCTACATAGCCATTATCTACTTTTAATTTTTCTCCTGCTTCTAATTCTTTCTTTATAACCTCTCCATCTATTTCAAGATATACTTTTCCTGGGCCTGTAATTTTTTGCATAATGAAACCTTCTCCGCCAAAGAAACCTGCTCCTAATTTCTTTCTAAAATGCATAGCAATATCTACTGTGCTTTCTGCACATAAGAAGGCTCTTTTTTGAGCAATAATTGTTTCTCCTTCTGTTAAATCAAATTCTAATACTTTTCCAGGAAAAGAAGATGAAAATGCAATTTCCACATCATCTTTTTCTGCTGTGTAAATATTCATAAATAGAGATTCTCCTACTAAGGCTCTACCAAGCCCTTTCATAATACCTCCATTGGTTGATGTTGACATTTTAATACCTTCGTCCATCCAACTCATTCCACCTGTTTCAGTTACAACGCTTTCTCCTTTTTTCAATTTACATGTTACTACAGGTAATGAATCCCCTAATATTTTTGCTTCCATATTTTCCCCTTTCTTTTAAAAAATGTTTTATAAATTTTTATTTTTTAATTGCTTAACTATGATTTGTTAGTTTTGTTAATTTTTTAATATTTTCAAAAGTATCCTTATTATATAGCAATATTGTGAAAAAGTAAACTATTTTTGTGGATAATTCCGTCAGTTGCTATATTACAATTTTATTACAAATGTAATAAAAGATAAGTATTTATGACTAGAATTTTGTTGGATTTTATAAAAAGCGCATTGTTATATTACAATTTTGTTACAGAAACTATTGACTTTTTTATAAATATTTCAAAATTGTTTCAAAATTATTTCATTTATTTTGCATTATGTTACTACTTTTTATTTTTGTCTTTTCCACATAAAATTGTGGAAACTGTGAATAACTTTGTTGATAACCTATTAACAAGCATTTCAGGTTATACTTTTTACACATTTATTTTTTCTGCTATTCTTTATGAAAACTTCAATTATTGTTACCGATTTTATGATTACTACAGATAATGCATTTGTTACGTTTTTTGTATCACTGATACATTGAGAGACGTTTCCTTTTGCGTCAATGATACATTAGGAACGTTTTCTTTTACATCACTGATGTATTTTGGCGTTTCCTTTTGAATTACTGATGTATTGATGGCGTTTCCCATTACATCAATGATTCATTTGTTAAGCCAATCTAAACTTAAGCGTGTTTATTCTCTATACTCCCTAAGTCTATTATAAAAGATAATGACTTTCATAGAGTATAAAAATTATTGTCTGCAAAAAAATATCCCAAATGGAACTACTATAAAAAAATAAGAAGGGGTGTCCCCAGCGTTCCATTTTGGAACGAAAAGGGGCGTCCCTCCTGTTCTAATTATTGTTTTTTATAAAATTCCATGAATCTTTGCACATATCTTCTAGTGTTTTTTCTGCCTTCCAGCCTAATTCTTTTTCTGCTTTTTCTGGGTTAGAGTAGCAAGTTGCAATGTCGCCCTCTCTTCTTGGTGCTATTTTATATGCAACTTTTTTGCCTGTTGCTTTTTCAAATGCTTTTACCATATCTAAAACGCTGTAGCCTGTTCCTGTTCCTAAATTGTAAATAAATAGTCCTTGTTTTTCTTTGTTTAGTTTTTCTAATGCTTTTAAATGACCTTTTGCTAAATCTACTACGTGAATATAATCCCTTACTCCTGTTCCGTCTGGTGTTGGGTAGTCGTTTCCAAAAACAGATAATTCTGGTAATATTCCTGCTGCTACTCTAACTATATATGGCATTAAATTGTTTGGAATTCCTTGTGGTTCTTCTCCAATTAGTCCACTTTCATGAGCACCTACTGGGTTGAAATAACGTAAAATTGCTATATCCCATGTTGGGTCTGATTGATACAAATCTTTTAATATTTGCTCAATATAAAGTTTTGTGGTTCCATAAGGGTTAGTTGTTCCTCCTATTTTACAATCTTCAGTTAGAGGTATTTTTTCTGGCTCTCCATATACAGTTGCAGAAGAACTAAATACGAATTTTTTTACATTATATTTTCGCATTGTTTCTAATAAAACAAGTGCTCCTGAAATATTATTTGTATAATATTCTAATGGTTTTTTTACAGATTCTCCTACTGCTTTAAATCCTGCAAAGTTTAATACACTATCTATGCTTGGATTTTCTTCAAATACTTTTTCTAAAGCGATTCTGTCTAAATAGTCTATTTCATAAAATTTAAAATCTTTCCCTGTTATTGTTTTTATTGCTTCTAATGATTGTGGCTTACTATTAGAAAAATTATCTACTATAATTACCTCTTCATTTGCATTTAATAATTCAATTACTGTGTGACTTCCTATATAACCTGCGCCACCTGTTACTAATATTGACATTTTTGTTTCCTCCTTATTAATTATTTTTATATAAATTTTGATATATTTTATAATCTCTTACTATTTTTCTAACATAGTTGTTTGTTTCTTTATAAGGAATATTCTCTAAATCAGAACCATCTTTTTTTATAATTCCTTGTTCAATCCATTTATCTACATTTCCCATACCTGCATTATAGGCTGCAAGTGCCAAATATGAATTACCTTCATAATGTTTTAAAAGGAAAGCATAATATTTAGTTCCTATTTTAATATTTTTTTCTGGATTATATAGTGCTTCTTTTACAACTACTTCCTCTCCTATTTCATTTGCCATTTCAATAGCAGTTGATTCCATAAGTTGCATAAGTCCAATTGCTCCACTTTTTGACTGAATATTGCGATGGAAATTGCTTTCTACTTTAATAATTGCAAAAATTAAATATGGATCAATATCATTTTCTTGTGCACAAGAATAAACATATTCACTATATTCTAATTTATATATTTTTTTCATAAACCAATTTTGTGGCTTGAAAATAAATATAACAATAATAAGGAAAAGTAACACAGTTGCTACAATTATGACTTTTTTCTTTTTCAAACTAATTTCTCTCCTTTTTGTTTTTTCTTCTTTGGTAATTAATCATTTTAACTTACAATAAATATTATTAATTTTGAATAAATCGCGTAGCGACCAAACGTAGCGTAAGCGAAGTGCGATTGGAGCAACCTTTCATATTATTTATAAAAAAGGAAAGGTTGCGACAACAAGATTTATGAAAAATTAGATAATATTTGTTGTAAGTTTATAAAATGATAATAATTAAAAATTCTATTTTGCCTCATACCAATTGTTTGCCTCTGTTACTTCCACCTCTAATGGAACTGATAAACTAATTGCATTTTCCATTGCATTTTTTAGAATTTCTTTTGCCTTTTCTTTTTCTTCTATTTTTACTTCTAAAATTAGTTCATCATGCACTTGCAAAATAATTCGAGCGTCCAAATTTGTTTCTTTTAATTTTTTATTCAAATTCACCATAGCAAGTTTCATAATATCTGCTGCTGTCCCTTGAATTGGTGTGTTCATAGCTGCTCTTGCGCCAAACTGGCGAACCATATAATTGTTTGATTTTAACTCTGGCAAATATCTTCTTCTATGGAATAGTGTTTCAACATAGCCTTGTTCTTTGGCCTTTTCTACAATGTCGTTCATAAAAGTTTGAATTCCACTATATTTTTCTAAATATTGGTCTATATATTGTTTTGCTTGTTTTCTAGAAATTCCTAATTGTTCTGCTAGTCCAAAGTCGCTAATACCATATACAATTCCAAAATTAACTGCTTTTGCAGCACTTCTTTGTTCTTTTGTTACATCTTCAATAGGAATGCCCAAAACCTTTGATGCTGCTTGTTTGTGGATATCTTCTCCATCTTTAAATGCTTGTAACATGTGCTCATCTTGTGAAATATGCGCTAAAATTCTTAATTCAATTTGCGAATAATCTGCATCTATAAAAATGTAACCTTCTTTTGGCTTAAATACTTTTCTTAACCTTTTTCCTAATTCAAAACGAGTTGGAATATTTTGTAAATTTGGCTCAGTTGAACTAATTCTGCCTGTTGCTGTAACTGTTTGATGAAAATAAGAGTGAATTCGCCCAGTATTACTATTTACGTAAGGAAGAATTCCTTCTACATAAGTAGAATTTAATTTCATTAAACTTCTATATTCTAATATTTTTTCTACAATAGGGTGTTCTCTTTTTATTTTTTCTAATGTATCTACATCAGTAGAATAGCCTTTTTTCGTCTTTTTTGAAGTTGTTAATTTTAGTTTTTCAAACAAAATTGTACCTAATTGTTGGGTAGAATTAATATTAAATTCTTCTCCTGCTAATTCATAGATTTCGCCTGTTAATTTCTCTATTTGTGCTTTTAATTCTTCTCCAAAAGAAATTAATTCTTCTTTATCTAAATACATTCCGTTATATTGCATTTTAGCAAGCACTTCTACAAGTGGCATTTCAATATCATTAAATAGCGCTAAAGCATTTGCTTCTTCTAATTTTTCTTTTAATATTTTTTCTAAGGTTGCCATTTGATAAACAAGAAGGCTTCTTTCTTCTTTTCTTGCATCAGTAGTTAAAATGTTATTTGTTTCAAATAAGTTCATTTGTTTATTTTCATTTTGTGAAATACCTTTTTTTGCTAGTATTTCATCAATATCAATTCCTACATATTGGTTAATTAAACTTTTTAATTGATACTGATTTGTTGTAGGGCTTAAAAGATAGGCTGCAATTTCTATGTCAAAATAAAGATTTTGCTCTGCAATATTTTGCTCTTTTAATAGAACATAATCTTCTCTTAAGTGATAACCTACTTTTTGAACTTTTTCATCTTCCATTATTTCTTTTAGAACTTGAATTTCATTTTCATTTTCTATATTACTATCATATACTACATTTTTTAGAAGTAGACTAAAAGAAACTATTTTCTTATGAATTCTCTTTTTCGATTCTTTTTCCTCTACTTTGTCTAAATAATAAACTAATTTTCCTTCTTGTTTCACTTGTTTTAATACTTCTTTCATTTCTTGTGAAGTAAGTGCTATTTCTTTTGTTTCAAAGTTTTGTGTTTCTTCTTTTTCTTCGGTGACTTCTGTTTTTTCTTCTCCTGTTAATGAGAAACGCTCAATATATCTATTAAATCTTAATTTTTTAAATTTTTCATATACTTTTGGCTTGTCCCAGTCTTTTACCTTTAAGTCTTCAATAGTTTGCTCAATTGGAACTTCTAAATTGATAGTTCCTAATGTTTTAGAAAGAAATGCTAAGTTTTTATTCTCTAGCATTTTTTCTCTTGTTTTTCCTTTAATTGTTTCTGCTTTTCCTTGTTCTAGTTCTTCATAAATTTTTTCAATGCTTCCATATGTTTGAATTAGGCTAAGTGCTGTTTTTTCTCCTACGCCCGGAACACCTGGAATATTGTCAGAAGTATCCCCTTGCAAACCTTTTACTTCAATAAGTTGCATAGGTTCTAACCCATATACTTCTTTTATTTTATTTTTGTCAAAGTCTTCTACTTCTGTTTTTCCTGCTTTTGTTCTAGGAATTCTAACTATAATATGGTCTGATGTTAATTGGAAAGTATCTCTATCTCCAGATAAAATAGTTACTTCTAAGCCTTCTTTTTCTCCTCTTTTTGAAAGTGTTCCTAGTACATCGTCTGCCTCATAGCCTTCTTTTTCAATAATTGTAATATTCATATCTTTTAATATTTCTTTTATGATTGGCATTTGGGAAGCTAGTTCATCTGGCATACCATGGCGATTTGCTTTATAGCCCTCATACATTTTGTGCCTTGCTGTTGGTGCTTTTAGGTCAAATGCAACTGCTATATATTCTGGTTCTAAATCTTCTAAAATTTTAAATAGTATTGATAAAAAGCCATATACTGCATTGGTATAGGTTCCATCTTCTGTCATTAACATTTTGGAGCCCATAATGCCATAAAAGGCTCTATTCATAATACTATTTCCATCTACTAAAACAAGTCTTTTCAAAGTTTTTCCTCCTATTTTTAATGTGCTTATTTTTATATAATTTACTAAAATTAAGTTATGTACTCATAAATTTTGCAATTTTCACAGGTAAATAAGGAATTTACATATAATTTCATTATATAAATACCCTCTTAACTAATTAAAAATTAATATTTTCTTATTTCAACAAATCAACTTCTTTTTTATTTTCATTATTTTTTTAAATCTTCTGTTTTATATACATTATATCCTTCATATCTATAGCTTGCATCAATACCCTTCATATAAACTTCTCTATCGTTTATTTTATCTGTTAAAGCTTCTTTTAATAAAAATTTTATTTCTGTATCTTTAATTGGGCTTCTTTCCATTGCTAACAAATAATCTTCTTTATCTATTTTGTTCCAATCAATAACTTTTCCAAGTTCTTTTTTTTAAATCATATCAAGCCATATTCTTGTACTTCTTCCGTTTCCCTCTCTAAATGGGTGAGCAATATTCATTTCAATATATTTTTCTATAATTTCATCAAAATTTGACTGTGGCATTCTATCTATTTTTTGTAATGCTTCTTCTAAATACATTGCTGAAACAAATCTATAGTTACTTTTAGAAATGTTTTCTGTCCTAACAATACCTGCAAATTCATATACATCTTCAAATAAATATTTGTGAATTTCTGCTAGTCCTTTAAATGTTCCTACTTCAAATTGCTCTAATTTTCCAGTTTCAAATAATTCAATTGCTTTTAATTTTGTTATTCTTTCTTCCTCTTTAGCAAGTTCTATTTCATCATTTAAACCTAATTTGTTTTCTAGCATCATAAATTTTTTCTCCTTAATTATTTTTTATATCTTTTGTTTGCATCAAAAGCTTATCAAAGTCTGAAATATATTTTTTATCTTGCACTATTCTATATTTTTCAAATTCAGTTTCTGCATGTAATTTTGCCATTTCTGCTGATATTTTACCATTATCCTTTAAAATTTCATGATCCCATAATGTTAAAAATCCATTTAGCCTTTTTTCCCAATCTTCCATTGTCATAGGAATATGTCTCATAGCTTGCATTTCTGCTAAATCTAAATATGCTGATACAATTCTCTCTAGCTGAGCAATTTCATCTTCTGATAAATAATTTTTAGCAACAACTACATCATATTTATGTATTTTACTATTTGGTGCTCCTTCCCAAGTAGTTAGTCCCATATTTTCTTTTTTATGGTCTGCTCTATTATAAATTATTTCTGCGGCAGTATTACCAGATATTGCATAATGTAATTTATTTTGTACAGAAGTAAAAAATCGAATTGTTGACTTTGCTGTTTTATCATAGTCTATTGAAGTTGCATAAATATCAGTTATTTTTTGATAAAATTTTCTTTCTGACATTCTAATTTCTCTAACACGTTCTAATTGCTCTTCAAAATATTTTTCTGTTAAAATTGAACCACCATTTTTTAGTCTTTCATCGTCCATTACCCAACCTTTTATTGTATAATCTTTAACTATTTGGTTTGCCCATTTTCTAAATTGTACTGCTCTTTCATTATCTACTTTAAATCCAATAGCAATTATCATTTGAAGATTATAATGTGCAACATTTCTTGAAACCTCTCTATTACCCTCTTTTTGAACTATTCGAAAATTTCGAATAGTTGAATCTTCTTTTAATTCATTATCTTCATAAATTTTTTTAATATGATAATTTATTGTATTTAATTCAATTCCATATAAAGTAGCTAACATTTTTTGTGTAAGCCAGATATTTTCATCTTCATATCTAACTTCTATACTTTCTGGGTTATCTCCAATTGCTGCTACATAAGTTAAATATTCGGCTGCACTAGAACGAATTGATATTTCGTTATCTTTTTTATTTTTCAATAAGTAATCCTCCTTCTTCTTTTAACTTTGATAAATTTTTAGACAAACTTATTATTTCTAATGGTATTTCAATCAACTTATTATCAACTGCCACATAATTTTTAAACTGAATATTAGATATATCTATGGCATTCTCTAATTCTTTTATAACATAATGAAGTTGTATACAATGAGGAGATTTATCTACTGTTGCAAAAATTATATTTTTTACTTTTTTTCTTGCTACCATGCCAATTATTTTAGTTACTATCATATTTAAATGCTCTTTTTCTAAACATACATCATAAATATTTGAAGATATTTCTTCCAATTTTTTATATGCATTAGGTTGCATACTTTCTAAACAACTACCTACTATTATCATCGTTTCTTGAACATCATAACAATTAGTTTTCAATAAATCTTTCATTGCTATATTCTCTCCTTTATTTTATTTAATATTATTTTCTTATAATTTTTTGTGTCGATAAATTGATTACTCATATATATTTAAATTTTTTGAATTTATTGAAATAACAGTATCATTTCTTATTGTGCCGTAAATACCTATCTTCCTCTGAATAATATACTTAAACCCACATTTTCTTATCTTTTTCTATGTGGGTTTTATACCTGTCTTCTTCTGAGTAAGCAATTTATCGACACACAATATTACCTTGTTTCTAACAATTTTTCATAGTTGATTTTTAGTATTAATTCATATCTTAATTTTAATATTTTCTTATAAAATTCTTTTCTAATATTAGATATAAATGGGGTTTCATCTATAATTGTATTAATCTTTTTTAAGTCTATTTTAGGAAATAATTTTAAAAGTGCTTTGTTGCAATCTTCATTTTTTAAACTGCTGATATATTCAAAATAATTAATCTTTTTATCATTTATTTTTAAACTAGATGTTGGAAAAATATATACTCTTGCTTCCATTTCTTCATCATTGTTTATAATTTCTTTAATCATTTCATCTGTTAATTGTGGATACAAACAAGATGCACAATCATATATAGGAGCAATTTCAATCCTTTTCAAATTTTCATTTATTAAAAATCCCCAATTTCCATTATGCCTATCAAAGTTTCCAACAAAACTATCGGCTATAAACATTTGCCAGAAAAATTCTTTCAATTTATTAGTATCATATATTACTTGATTTTCTATTGTTTCCAATACTTCACTTAATTCTGTACCATATCCATTTTTTGAGGTTTCAATTTGGCTATTTTTTAGTTCTGCAAATTGTTTCAATACATTATCATTTGAAGTAAAATCTTTACATGCTACTACAATTTTTTCATTACCTTTTAAATTATACATACCTAATATTGTATCTTGTGTATTTAATCCCATAATTTTAAAAATATTGCATACTATATATTCTGAAATACAACTATTAGAATATCCATGTTCTGATATTCCTTCATTTATGCTTGGAAATTTTAACATATAATTTTCATTGTTATATACAATACATATCTTTCCTCCATTTTTTCCACCATAATACTTATAACTATTTATCTTACAACTTGTAAAGTCTACCATTTCACTCCTCCATTCTAACATATTTCTTAAATAGGTAATCACATTGCTCTTCTGTTATATCTCCATCTACAAAAGCGCTATTTACTGAGCCTTGTAATTCATTTATTAAACAATCCAAATAAGAAACATTATTTTTCATTCCTTCTTTTAAATTTTTTAAATCTTCTTCTAAATAATTTGGTAAACATTTTTCTAATAATTCTTCCTTATTCAATAGTTTCATTCCTTTCCTATTTATAATGTGCAATATTTCAATTTATCTTTTTCGATTTGCTTTTGATACCTTTCCTCCTCTGAGTAAGCAATTTATCGACACACACCAAAACTTATATTTTCATTGAAATACTTAATAAAACTGTTCATTTTTTTATATATTTTAAAACGCTATTTTTTTAAATTTCTTTAAAAACCCAAGAATAATATATCATATTTAATAAAATTTTTCCACAAATTATAAATAATAATGTAAAAAATAAATTTTTTATTCAATATTTCATATAAAAATTCATTTCTTTGTTTGGAATGCACACATAGTTATAAAAGATTATATTCTTTCAAACTAATATTCCAGTAAAAAGTATTACTCTGCAAACATTTTTTACTTTAAAGTTAATAAAAAGTGGTATAAGATATTTAAATTTTCTTATTACCACTTCTTTATTTATTTTTTCCTTTTTAATATTGAAACTACTATAAAAGAAACTATCAATACAATTACCATTATAGCAGGTAAATTACTTATACCAGTTTTGGGTGTATTATCTAATTTACCGTTTATCTATTAATTCTAGTGAATCAATAGCATCATTAATAGCATCTGCCATAGCATCTACTTCGTTTTGCTCCAATACACTTTTACCTCTAATTACTGCGTTAATTGCTTTTTCAACAGCACTAAAGTCTTTATAATCAGCTTTATTTAATTTGTTAGCCCTAGCAATTGCTTCTTCAACTTTGCTATAATCTGCCTCAGCGAATATTATTTCATTTCCATCACCTTCCGCGACTTTAAATGCTTCTTTTTTTATATTATCAGTGTTTAAGCTATTCACGTGATATACTTTAATACTACCTTTTTTTGTATAAAATCCGTAATCACCAGCAAGGGTTATATTTCCACCATCAATTATTATATTTTTATTTTTTAACATTCCTGTTGCTACTACTGGTGAATTAGAGGCTTGGGAGCTAAGAAACATATTCCCACCACTTATTACTATTCCCTCATCTTTGGTATCCCAATCGCCAGGCGTTCCAGAAACAAGGATTGCTGAATCGTTTGATTTAATATCTACATTTCCACCAGTAATTTTTACTTGTACCAAAGCATAAATACCATTTACCTTTCCTATACTAGTTTCCATATTTTCAGTATTAATATTAACATTTCCACCATTTATAGTTATAGTTCCATCTACCCAGAATCCACCCCTACTCTTTATAGTTCCAGATTCAATGTTTAAGTCATATGCATAGT
>CANQFS010000005.1 GCA_947599825.1 uncultured Clostridia bacterium | reverse complement strand
GAGATACCAAAAGCAAGGGAGATACTAAAAAAAGACCCAAATAATAAATTGGCACAATGGGTAATGTTTTTAGATAATCCTAACGAAAGTGAGGTATCAAAAATAATGAATGAGAACGAAGAAATAAAAGAAGCAATGAGTGAATTAGAAAAAATAAGTAAAGATAAAGAATTAAAAAGAGTAGCAGAGTTAAGAGAAAAAGCAATAAGAGATGAGAAAAGCGGGCTAAGGTATGCAAGAGAAGATGGAAAAAAAGAGCGGGATAAAAGAACGGGATAAAAGAACGGAATGAAAGAAACAGAAATAAAAATAGCAAAAAAATTAAAACAAGAAAATATGTCTATTGAAAAAATATCAGAAATAACAGGATTAACAAAAGAAGAAGTAGAAAAATTATAATATATTTATTATTCTAAAAATTAAAAATAAAAAAGCAGCTAAATCTATTGAAATAGCTACTTTTTTTGGTGCTTCGAAGTGGAATCGAACCACTGACACAGGGATTTTCAGTCCCTTGCTCTACCAACTGAGCTATCGAAGCAAAAATATAAATAAAAAAATGGCGACCTGGAACGGGCTCGAACCGTCGACCTCTAGCGTGACAGGCTAGCGTTCTAACCAACTGAACTACCAGGCCGTAAATAAAAAAATGGTGGTCGCTATAGGGCTCGAACCTATGACCCCCTGCTTGTAAGGCAGATGCTCTCCCAGCTGAGCTAAGCGACCATTTTCTTTCGACGAAATTAAGTATACTAAATTTTAAAATAAATGTCAATACTTATTTTAAAATTTTATGCAACTTTTATAAAAATTTTTCTATTGCTTTTAAAAAGAGCATATGATACAATAGAAAACAATAAAATGTAATTACATTTTATTTTACTATTAGTACCTATTAAGAGGTAAGGAAAGTTATTTTAACAATTCCACACCTTGAGGAAGGAAGATTATAAAATGAAAAGAAAATTTACAAAAATGCATGGGCTAGGAAATGATTATGTTTATATGGATTGCTATGCAAATGGGCAAGAAATAGAAAACGTGTCTGACCTAGCTCGCTTTGTTAGTAACCGACATTTTGGCGTTGGTTCTGACGGACTAATTTTAATTTGCAAAAGTAATATAGCAGATTTTAAAATGAGAATGTTTAACTACGATGGAACAGAGGCGGAAATGTGTGGAAATGGCATTAGATGTGTACGGAAAATTCGTTTATGACAAAGGGCTAACCAATAAAGACACTATCACTGTTGAAACTTTAGCAGGAATTAAAATTTTAAAATTAAATGTAAAAGAAGGAAAAGTAGAAACAGTTAGAGTAGATATGGGAGAGCCAATATTAGAGCCAACTAAAATTCCAGTTATTTCAAACGAAAAAATTGTAAAAAATTTAGAAATAAAAGCACTAGACAAAACATTTAAATTTACTTGCGTATCTATGGGAAATCCGCATGCTATTACATATATTGATAATGTATCAGATTTTAAAATAGAAACTTATGGTCCAATTATAGAAACAAGTAAAGAATTTCCAAAAAGAACCAATGTAGAATTCATTGAAAAAGTAGATAAAAATCATCTTAAGATGAGAGTGTGGGAAAGAGGTTCTGGTGAAACCCTAGCCTGTGGAACAGGTGCTTGTGCATCTGTTGTTGCAAGTATTTTAAATAATATAACAGAAAGAAAAGTAATAGTAGAACTATTAGGTGGAAAATTAGAAATAGAATGGAACCAAAACGACAATCACGTTTACATGACAGGACCTGCAACAACTGTTTTTGAAGGAGAATTAGAGTCACAATATTAAAATAAATGGTTTATAGGTAAAGCCATAATGAAAAAAACGGAATATGAAATAAATGATTTATAAAAGCCATAATGAAAAAAACGGAATATGAAATAAATGATTTATAAAAACCATAATGAAAAAAACGGAATATGAAATAAATGATTTATAAAAGCCATAATGAAAAAAACGGAACATAAAATAAATGGTTAAAAAAACCTAAATATAAAATAAAGGAAAGAAAACAATGATTAAAATAAATGAAAATTATTTAAAACTACAAGATAGTTATTTATTTTCAACAATTGCAAAGAAAGTAGCAGACTTTCAAACAAAAAATCCAGATAAAAAAGTGATAAAATTAG
This sequence comes from uncultured Clostridia bacterium, assembly GCA_947599825.1. Taxonomy (GTDB): domain Bacteria; phylum Bacillota; class Clostridia; order TANB77; family CAG-508; genus UMGS1663. Next base: position 53,403 of record CANQFS010000005.1, on the reverse strand, counting down.
GAATAGGAGATGTTACACTTCCTATTGCACCCAAAATAATACAAGCAATTCATGAAGCAACTGACGAAATGGGAAGAAAAGAAACATTTAAAGGTTATGGACCAGAACAAGGCTATGACTTTTTAAGAGAAAAAATTGTAGAGTGGGATTACCACAAAATAGGAATCTCTATAGAAAAAGACGAAATTTTTATTTCTGATGGAGCAAAATGCGATACAGGCAATATTCAAGAATTATTTTCAACTGATAATATAATAGCCATTACAGACCCAGTATATCCTGTATATTTAGACTCTAATGTCATGGCAGGAAGAACAGGCTCATTTGATAAAAATACAGGAAAATTTGAAAAAGTAGTTTATATGCCAGCAACTGCAGAAAATGGATTTGAACCAGAACTACCAAAAGAAAAAGTAGATATGATTTATTTATGCTTTCCAAACAATCCAACAGGAACAGTCTTAAACAAAGAGCAACTAACAAAATGGGTAAAATATGCCAAAGAAAATGGTTGCGTTATTTTATTCGATTCTGCTTATGAGGCATACATTTCAGAAGAAAATGTACCACATAGCATTTATGAAATAGAAGGCGCAAAAGAAGTTGCCATCGAATTTAGAAGTTTTTCAAAAACAGCAGGCTTCACTGGAGTTCGTTGTGCTTATACTGTAGTTCCAAAAGCATTAAAAATAGGAGAAGTTTCATTAAATGCTCTATGGAATCGTAGGCAATGTACGAAATTTAATGGAGTACCATATATTACACAAAAAGCAGCAGAAGCAGTATATACAGAAGAAGGACAAAAACAAATAAAAGAAAATATTGCTTATTATATGGAAAATGCTAGAATTATAAGAGAAGGATTAGAAAAAGCAGGTTATACAATATATGGAGGAAAAAATGCACCATATATTTGGCTCAAAGTACCAGAAGGAATGACATCTTGGGAGTTCTTTGATAAATTATTAGAAGAAAAAAATATAGTAGGAACGCCAGGCTCAGGATTTGGACCAAGTGGAGAAGGATATTTTAGACTAACAGCTTTTGGAAGTCGTGAAAATACAATAGAAGCAATAAATAGAATAGTAAAATAAATTGCCAATTTGGACGCCCCTTTTTGGCAATAAATTGCCATTCGGGACAGGCCTATAGTTAATGTAATAAAAAATAAAGGATTCAAAAATGAAGATAAAAATAGTAAATCAAAAAAAGTTTATATTAGTAATGCTGTGTCTTATTATAGGGATTATTATAATAGGATTACTTGCTTATTTTAATTATATAAAACCAAATTTAGAAACGTCAGCAAACTTAGAGGAAGAAAGAATAGCAGAAGAACCAGTAGATGAATATGTGGATATAGAGGCACTCGAAGAAAATATTATACAAGTCGAAATTATAGATGAAAGTGAAAATAATAGCAATGAAAATAATAGCAATGAAAATAATAGCAATGAAAATAATAACAATCAAAATAATAATCAAAACAATAGCAATGTAAATCAAAATAGAAAACCAACGGTAGCCACTAACAATATTCCCTACTATATAAAAGTAAATTATGGAGCACAAGTAGTAACTATTTATAGTAAAGATAGTCAAGGCAATTATACTATTCCTGTAAAAGCAATGGTATGTTCAACAGGAGTTGCAACTCCAACATCTGGAGTTTATACAATACCTGCAAGATGGGAATGGCTACGTCTAGAGGGATATGTATTTGGACATTATTCTACACAAATAACAGGAAATATTTTATTTCACTCTGTACCATATTTGGTAAAAGATGATCCAGCAAGTTTAGAATATTGGGAATATGATAAATTAGGAACATATGCTTCAGCCGGTTGTGTAAGGCTTACTGTGCGAGATGCAAAATGGATTTATGATAATTGTGCAAGAGGAACCAAGGTAGAATTTTATTCAAGCTCAGACCCAGGACCACTTGGAAAACCATCTGCAAAGAAAATATCATCTTATCCAGATTATTTAAGAAATTGGGACCCAACGGATTCAAATAGCAATAATCCTTGGCATACTTATCAAGAACCACCAAAGCAAGAAGAAAAACCTGAAGAAGAAAAAACTAAACCAGAAAATCCGCCAAAACAGGAAGAAAAACCAAATAAGCCAACTAAGAATGAAATAGTAAATGAAACAACAAACGAGAAACAAAATCAAACTGCTAATGAAATAGTAAATGAAACAACAAAAGAGCAGCAAAACCAAACTACTAATGAAATAGTAAATGAAACAACAAAAGAGTAGTAAAACCAAACTACTAATGAAATAAAAAATGAAATAAAAAGTGAAACAACAAACGAGAAACAAAATCGAACTGCTAATGAAATAATAAATGAAACAACAAACGAGAAACAAAATGAAACTACTAATGAAATAGAAAATGAAATAACGAATGAAACAGTAAATGAACAACAAAATTAAGTAGTAAATAAAGTAGTAAGTAAAACGCAAAATGAGATAGAGGAAAATCAAGAAAAAAATGTGACTACTTTATAAAACAAGGTATTTTGGTCAAAAATTTAAATAAAAAAGCGGGCCTAAGATTTTTTTACAAATGGAAATTTTAAGAAAATCTAAGGCTCGCCATATTTATAGTCTGCTTCTATTTTAAATAATATTCTATCATTTTAATATACTGATCTTGTGCATTTAAGCATGTATCAATTAAATAACCTTTTTCATTTTTATATTCTTTTAAACCCCTATAATAAAATAATTTATTTTTATCTAGTATAATAAATGGGATTACATTATTTTTTAGACATTCCTTAAACATAATTATTCTTCCAATTCTACCATTTCCATCTTGAAATGGGTGTATTTTCTCAAATCTAAAATGAAATTCTATTATTTCTTTTATTGTTATTTGTTCTAGTGAATTATACCATTTCATTAATTTAATCATATCTTTTGGTGTTTGACTAGGTGTTGATGTTTTTATATTTCCAGCTTCATTGACTACTTTTTTATACTCTCCTACCATGAACCATTCTTTTCTACTATCCATAGTTCCTTCTTTTAAAATTTTATGAAATTCTTTTATTATATCTTCTGTTAAATCTTTATCTGCTATATCAAGCATATAATCAACTAATTTAAAATGATTAGCTGTTTCTAATATATCATCTACACTAGCTACTGTTTCACTCTCAAACAAAATTGAATTTGTTTCAAAAATATATCTTGTTTGGTCTTCTGTCAAGTTACTGCCTTCTATATGGTTCGTATTATATGCAAAAATAATTTGAGTATTATGATATAGATTACCTTTTAATTTCATCTCTTTTTGTTCTCTTAATATTTCTAGTATATTTATCTTTGAAATATCAAAATCACTTTCATCTTTTAATAATTCATCTATAGTTATTCCAAAAGTTTCTGACAATTTTTTTATTGATTCAATATTCGGTTCCAATGTTCCAGCTTCATATTTAGATACTGTAGTAGCTTTTACACCTAAAATCTCTGCAATTTCGTTTTGAGTCATATTTTTCTTTTCTCTATATAATTTTATTTTTTCTCCTAACATAATAAAAACTCTCCTTTTTAGTATACTATTATTATATCATATTATTTCCAAAAAAGAAAGTTTTTATTTATATGTTATTAAAAAAATTCTATTATAGATATTTATTATCTATAGAAAAATTTTTACGGGAATTTGACAATTTTAAAATATAAAAATCATTGTAGGACTGTAAAAATGTTCAGCACGTTTTTATGCAAAATACAATACACTCTTAGAAATTTTTCAAAAACTATTGCAAAATGGTGTAAAATATGATAATATAGTTATGCTTTCAATAAGCATACTTACCTTATACTTGGTTTTTGGAAAGGACACCTGCCCTAAAACTCAGTTTAAGGCAAATAAAAAATATAGGAGGTGCAATTATGACAAAGGAAAAGAAACAAGAAATCATTAATACTTATAAAAGAGATGAAAAAGACACTGGTTCACCAGAAGTACAAATCGCTCTTTTAACAGAAAGAATCAATGAACTAACAGAACATTTAAAAGTACATCAAAAAGATAATCACTCAAGAAGAGGTCTTTTAAAAATGGTAGGTGCAAGACGTAGCTTACTTAAGTACTTAAGTGATAAAGATGTTCAAAGATATCGTGATATCGTTGAAAAATTAGGACTAAGAAAATAAAAGTCAAGAAGGACGTTTTGCTATTCATAAAGTGAAACGTCCATTTTTAATTTTATCATATTAAAAAAGTAAAGTTATAATCTTTAAATGAAAAGCTTAAGGTTCTATTTTTAAAATTCGCTATTTTAAATCAATACTTTGAATTAGCTAGTAGCTTGTACAATGCATTGTAAAAATTGTTTGCAAAAATATGCGTCAAATGAAAATTTTCTAATTAAAACGTATTAGAAAAAAATAATGTATTGTAGAGGTTACACTAAGGACGAGTATTGGTTAAAATAAATATAACAGGCGTTAAAGCCAGAAAAGGAGAGATATTTATGTTTAAAACATACTCAACTGAACTTGCAGGAAGAAAATTAACAATTGAAACAGGCAAGATTGCAGAACTTGCTAATGGTAGTGTTATGGTTCGTTATGGAGATACTGTTGTTATGGTCAATGTAACGGCATCAAAAGAGCCAAGAGAAGGAATAGACTTTTTCCCACTATCTGTAGATTATGAAGAAAAATTATATGCAGTAGGAAAAATACCAGGAAGTTTTATGAAAAGGGAAGGAAAGCCAGCAGACAAAGCCATTTTAACATCAAGAGCAATTGATAGACCACTTCGTCCATTATTCCCAAAAGATTTTAGAAATGATGTATGCGTAGTTGCAACAGTTCTATCTGTAGAACAAGACAATAGCCCAGAAGTATGTGCAATGATAGGTTCTGCAGCAGCACTTGCTATTTCAGACATTCCATTTGGAGGACCAACAGCAGCAGTAAACGTAGGCTATGTAGATGGACAAATTATAATTAACCCAACTGTAGAGCAAAGAGAAAAATCAAGACTAACTCTAACAGTTGCTGCAACAGAAGAAAAAATTACTATGATTGAAGCAGGTGCTGACGAAATTCCAAACGACACAATGTTAGAAGCAATAAAAACAGCACACGTAGAAATTAAAAAACTTTGCAAATTTATTTCTGACATTCAAAAAGATTGCGGAAAAGAAAAATTTGAATATTTATCTTTTGCCGTAAAACCAGAAGTATATGAAGAAATTGAAAAAGAATTTAAAGACAGAATGTATCAAGATGTACAAGCAGGTGACAAAGAAACTCGTGATGCTAACATGGAAAAACTTGCTGAAGATATTAACAACTATTACTTAGAAAAATACGGAGAAGAAAAAGCAGAAGAGGACAAGCGTGACATTGCAGATAGTATCCATGACCTAGAAAAAGCATGTGTTAGAGAAATGATTTTAAAAGAGCATAAACGTCCAGACGGAAGAAAAATAGACGAAATAAGACCACTTTCTTGTGAAGTAGGAGTACTTCCAAGAGTACATGGTAGTGCTATTTTCACAAGAGGACAAACACAAGCAATGTCTATTGTAACCCTAGGAATGAAAAGCGAAGAACAAATTTTAGATGGTGTAGATGAAGAAACAGGAAAAAGATACATGCACCAATATAACTTCCCATCTTACTCTGTAGGAGAGGCAAGACCATCAAGAGGTCCAGGAAGAAGAGAAATAGGACATGGTGCTTTAGCTGAAAAAGCATTAGTACCAGTTATTCCATCAGAAGAAGAATTCCCTTATGCAATCCGTGTGGTATCTGAAATTTTATCTTCAAATGGTTCAACTTCCCAAGCAAGTATTTGCGGAAGCACACTTGCTTTAATGGACGCAGGTGTTCCAATTAAAAGACCAGTAGCAGGTATTTCAACAGGTTTAATTACAAGCAAAGAAGATCCAAACGACTATATAATGCTTACTGATATCCAAGGAATAGAGGACTTCTTCGGAGACATGGACTTTAAAGTAGGTGGAACCAAAGAAGGAATTACAGCAATTCAAGTAGATATTAAATGCGATGGTTTAACTTACGATATTATCAAAGAAGCCTTTGATAGAACGAAAGTAGCAAGAGATTATATTTTAGACAATATCATGTTACCAGTCATTTCAGAGCCAAGAGCAGATATTTCAAAATATGCACCAAGAATTACGACAATGCATATTCCAGTAGATAAAATTAAAGATGTTATAGGACCTGGCGGAAAAATGATTAACAAAATTATTGAAGAAGCAAAAGGAGTTAAAATTGATATTGAAGAAGACGGAAGCGTATGCATTTATGCAGTAGAAGGACAAGATGCATACATCGCAAAGAAAATGATAGAAGATATTACAAGAGAAATTGAAGCAGGAAACATCTATGATGGAACTGTTACAAGAATTACAAGTTTTGGTGCTTTTGTAGATTTAGGCGCAGGAAAAGAAGGTTTATTACACATTTCTAAAATCTCTAGCAAACGTGTAGAAAAAGTAGAAGATGTATTATCTATAGGAGATGAAATAAGAGTAAAAGTTAGTGAAATAGATAATCAAGGAAGAATAAACTTAAGCATGAAAGATTTAGAAGTAAATCCTAGTGTAGAAGACTAAAAAATAAAAAAACTTATGAGATAATTCTCGTGAGTTTTTGCTTTTTATTGAAAATTTTTAATTCTTATAGTATAATAGTAAACATATTAAGATAAGTAAAAGATTACCATCTCACAAGAAACGTAACAAATATGAAAGGCAACTTAATTAAGGAGGGTAAAAACTATGGCAAAAAAGAAAATAGGTTCTAAATATTGGGCAGATTCTTTTGTGCGGTTAAAGAATGGAACTATAATTTACTTGGAAGAGTTTTTTTGGGACTTAGATAGAAAAATGAATTCAAAAAAAGACACAATAAAAGTAGAAATCTCGAATAAAGATGAAAACATAGTAATTAGAAAGATATTCAATACTATGGAGCAGTAGATTAAGTAAAAAGAGAATGGTTTTTATATTAGAACCATTCTCTTTTCTCAAAAATATTAAGACTTTATGAAAAATTGGACAAAACGTTGCAAAAGTAAAATGAAAATAGTATAATATGAATGGTAGAAAAATAGAATAAATAAAAAGACAAGGAGAAAAAATGGAATATTTATATCTATTACAACAAGCGCTAGTATGGATAGTAACAGCCTTTTGGTTATATCAATTCGTTGTTAGTATATGCTCGCTTGTAAAATTAAAAGATAAACCTATTATAGAAGAAAAACAAAATCGTTTTATGGCTATTATTCCTGCCCATAATGAAGCTGCTGTTGTTGCAAATTTAATAGAAAGCTTAAAAAACCAAGATTATCCAAATGAATTATACGATATCTATGTTATTGCAGACAACTGCACAGACAACACAGCAGAAATTGCAAAAAAAGCAGGTGCCATTGTTTATGAAAGATTTGATGAAAAAAAGAAAACAAAAGGCTTTGCTTTGCAATGGTTTTTAGACAAAAAAATAAAAGAAAATGCACCTTATGATGCATTCTGTGTCTTTGATGCAGATAACATTGCAGATGTAAATTTCTTAAAAGCAATGAATAAAAAACTATGCCAAGGAGAAAACGTAGTACAAGGTTATCGTGATATTAAAAATCCATCAGATAACTGGATTACAGCAGGTTATGCCATATTTTATTGGACAATGAATCGTTTTTATCATTTAGCAAGGTATAATTTAGGACTATCTCCACTATTAAATGGAACAGGTTTTATGGTTCGTTTTGACCTTATAAAAGAAACAGGTTGGGACACAAAAACCTTAACAGAGGACATTGAATTTTCTTTAAAAAATATCATCGAAGGAAGAAAATTAGGTTGGGCAACAGATGCTATCGTTTATGATGAACAACCTACAGACTTCAAACAATCATGGTCACAAAGAAGTAGATGGACTGTAGGTCATATTCAATGCATGAAAGAATATACAGGTTTGCTAGCAGCAGCTGTAAAAGAAAAGAAAACACTAATGAATTTTGACGGACTATTATATATATTAGGAAGCATTCCAATGTTTGTTGTCACACTTGTTTTACTATTATTAAATGTTATTATGTATTTTGCAAACGGAATGACAATACAAGAATTACTAATAAATTCAGTTCGTTATTTAATACCAACATTCTTCTTACCAATATTAACAGCAATTTTAATTATGGTATTAGACAAAAAGCCAATTAAGCCAATGCTAAAAGGATTAATCTTTTATCCAATATTCTTAGGTTCATGGTTATTAATAAACTTTAAATGCCTATTTATAAGAAATACTAAATGGGAAAAGATAGACCACGTACGTGATATCAAAATAAATGAAGTAAATTAAAAATAAAAAGTGGAAAGATTTGGGACGCGTCCATTTCTTTCCACTTTTTTGACAAAAGGCAACATAAGTAGTATAATAAATATAAGTAGTTGTAAAAAATATACATTGTGACAATTGCAATGTAACCAAAAAGGAGAAAATAATATGCAGCAAATCAAAGATGTAGTAACAGCAATGAAGGATCTGACAGCACGGGAGGAAGTAGAAAAAACAATCGATGAGTGCATGAAAAAAATCGGTTGTGAAAATGTAGACTGGAGAAACTTCTACATTTATGACGCTTCCTTACCTTGGATAGAAAGTATTTTATCCAAAATGCAAATTTTCTTTTTCATTCCTATTGCAGAGGCGGCTAAAGCAAATAGCAAAAGAGAAGTAATTCTCTTCTGCAATAAAACAAAAGAAAAAGAAGACAGAATTTGGACTATCCGGGTAAACGCAACACAGCTACATGTAAATCTTTATATTTCTCCCAAAACGGCGGAATATTTAAATGTGGCAGAATAACTACCGTAAGGCTCTTGAAGGAAATTCCTTTAAGAGCCTTTTTCTAATGGAAAGATTTGGACGCGTCCCAAATCTTTCCATTCGTTTTTTTTGAAATGTAAAATTTAAAATAATCAAATTATAGACAATTTTTTTTTGCAATGATATAATGGCATAGATAAGAAAAATTTAGCATAAAGATTTAAGAAAAAAGGAGAAAGTTAAGTGGATAAAATTAAAGTATTTGCTTTTGTAGGACCATCTGGCACAGGAAAAAGTTATCGCGCACAAATGGTAGCAGGCGAAAATAACATATCTTATATTATAGATGATGGCCTACTTGTAAATGAAAATGAAGTAATAGCAGGAGAATCTGCAAAAAAGGCACCAACAAAAATAGAAACTGTAAAACATGCTATTTTTATTGAAAAAAAACAAAGAGATGAAATGATAAAAGCAATAAAAAAATATAAACCGGAATCTATTTTAATATTAGGAACATCAGATGATATGGTTGCAAAAATTGCAGAAAACTTAGGTCTTCCTAAAATTCAAAAAACTATATATATTCAAGATGTAGCAACAGAAAATGAAATGCAAACCGCACGAAATATTCGTGTAACGCAAGGAAAGCATGTTATACCAGTGCCTACATTTGAAATAAAAAAGGACTTTTCTGGTTACATATTAGACCCACTCCAAATCTTTAAATCAAAAGGAAGCGGACATGAACCATACATTTCAGAAAAATCAATAATAAGGCCAACATTTAGCTACTTAGGAAACTTCACAATATCTGATACAGTTTTTCGTCAAATTGTAGAATATTTAGCAAAAAGAGAAGAAGGAATTGCAAAAGTAATTCGTACAAGAGTAGAAAATTATGGAGAAGGCCCTTCAATTTATATGGAAGTAAACGTTGTGTATGGTCACAATTTAATTAACGAACTAAAAGCATTTAAAGAAAAAAGTGTTAAAGAAATAGAAAAACTAACAACTATGAGCGTACAAAAAATAACAGTTATTGCAAAATCAATTAGTATGCCAAATTAAATTGCCATTTGGAAAATATAATATAAAGGAGAAAAAATTATGTCATTTATTGTAGCAATTGATGGACCAGCAGGTACAGGAAAAGGAACAGTTACCAAACTTTTATCAAAAGAAATGGGATTAGTAAATATTGATACAGGAGCAACTTATCGCTGTGTTGCTTTATATATGCTTAAAAATAATATAAAGTTAGAAGAAAAAGAAAAGATTATTGCATCTTTGCCAAACATTCATATAGATATGAAAATAGAAGATGGAGAGCAAACAATTTTCTTAAATGGAGAAGATGTTACCAAAGAAATTAGAAGTAAAGAAGTAACACAAATTGTGTCACAAGTGTCTTCAATAAAAGAAGTGCGTTTTGCCATGGTTGATGTGCAAAGAAATTTAGCAAAGGGAAAAGATGTTATTATGGAAGGTAGAGATATTACTACCTATGTTTTTCCAAATGCAGATGTAAAAATTTATTTAGATGCAGATGAAAAAGAAAGAGCCAAAAGAAGATACAAAGAAATGCAAGAAAAAGGAATTGACATGTCTTATGATGAAGTGCTAAAAAATATTCAAATTCGTGACAAAAATGATAAAGAAAAAGAAATAGGGGCTTTAAAAATAGCAGAAGACGCTATTTACGTAGATACTACCTCTTTAAGTGTAGAAGAAGAAAAAGAAAAGGTAAAACAAATTATTGAAGAAAAAAGAAGAAAAGGATATAGTTTTGCAAAATAGACATTATTGAATTTTTTAACCTATTATAAAAAAACATATAAAAAAATTCATAATGCGAAAAAATTGAAATGAACTTACACCTTAAGAAGGGAATGATTGTTAAAATGAAACAAATTGTAAAGAAAATCATAAAGAAAATAGTAGAAGGAGCTCTTTTTCTTTATTGCAAAATAGTTCATAGAGTAAAAATAGAGGGAACAGAGAATATACCAATGGAAGGAGCGGTTATCTTTTGTGGAAACCATAGAAGCTTTTTAGACCCACCTTTAATGAAGGTAACTTGCAAAAGAGAAACCCACTTTTTAGCAAAAGAAAGCTTATATAGAAATCCATTTCTTGCTTTTTTAGGCTGGGTATTTGAGGTTATTCCTGTTAAAAAAGATTCAAAAGATTTGAATGCCATTAAAGCTTCTTTGAAATATTTGAAAAAAGGGGAGAGTATTTCATTATACCCAGAAGGAACTAGAAATGGACTTGCTAAGGGGGAAAAAGTAAAAGATGGAGCAGCATTTTTTGCAATAAGAACAGGAGCAAAAGTAGTACCAGTTGGAATTTCAGGAAAAAAAGGAGCTTTTTCAAAAGTAACTATTCGCTATGGCAAACCATTAGACTATAGCAAATACAAAGATGTAGATGAAAAAGAAGCATTAGAAGCAGTAACTCAAGACATTATGGACCATATTATAGAGCTTACAAAATAAAATTGAATAGAAAGATGGCGTTCAACTATGTAGGACGTCATCTTTTGTTTTTAATATTTTATTAGAATTTATATTTATCAAAAATCTTAGGTATGTATTTTTTAGAAAAAAATAGTAAAAATATGGTAAAATTATGTTGACAACAAAAAAAGATTGCTATATAATAAAATAGTTCCAAAAAGAACAAATGCTAAAACACTATTGTTTATAGCAAATTTACAAAAAACAGGAGAAAATATGGAAAACGAAAAAGAACAATCTTTTGAAGAATTATATAAAGCATCTTTAAAAGAAACAAAATTAGAAAAAATAGTAACAGGAACTATTATTAGCATAACTTCACAAGGAGAAATCTTTGTAGATTTACACTATAAAGCAGATGGAATTATTCCTAAAAAAGAATATAGTGATGATGAAAATGTAAATCCAAAAGAAGAATTTAAAGTAGGAGATAGCATTACAGCTATTGTATTAAAACAAAACGATGGCTTAGGGAATGTGTTGTTATCTTATAAACGTTATAAGGCACAAGAAACCAAAAAAGAATTAGAACAAAAAGTAAATAATAGTGAAATTATAGAATCTGTAGTAACGCAAGTAAATGAAAAAGGCTTAGTTACTACAATAAATAATATGAGAGTATTTATTCCAATGTCCTTATCTGGCATTCCTAGAGGAGAAGATGGAAGCTCTTTAAAAGGCCAAAAAGTAAGATATCGTATTACAGAATATGATGAAAAATCAAATCGCATTATTGGTTCTATTCGTAGTGTATTAGATGAAGAAAGAAAACAAAAACAAGAAGAATTTTGGAATTCAGTAGAAGTAGGAAAAGAATATGAAGGAACAGTAGCAAGTTTAAGTGCTTATGGTGCTTTTGTAGATTTAGGAGCTGTGCAAGGCTTACTTCATATATCTGAAATTTCATGGGATAGAAATGTTAAACCAAGTGATGTATTAAAGCAAGGTCAAAGTATAAAAGTAACTATACTAGAATTAGACAAAGAAAATAAACGTATAAAACTAAGCTATGAAGGTAAAGGTCCAAATCCATGGGAAACAGTAGAAAACAAATATCACGTTGGCGATATTGTTACAGTTAAAGTAGTAAAAATGATGCCATTTGGTGTATTTGTAGAATTAGAACAAGGAATTGAAGGGCTAGTTCATATTTCACAAATTGCAGAAAAGAAAATTACAAAACCAGAAGAAGTATTAACATTAAATGAAAAAGTTAATGCTAAAATTATAGATATGAACATAGAAGCAAAGAAAATAGAACTTTCTATTAAAGAATTAGAAGGAACATCAAACGAATATAGGGAAGAAAAGCAAGAAGAACAAAACAAAATAGAAAGTCAAATAAAGCAAGAACAAAAAAATGAAATAGAAAACGAAATAAAAGAAACAGAGCAACTAGAAAGCGAAACAGAAAGCAAAATAGAAAATGAAATAAAGGAAGAAAGTAAAGAAGAAATACAAAAATAATACTAAAGGTTTATGTAAGAGAAACATGAATATGTATTTTAGTATAAAAGAGGTTACCAAATGTAACTTCTTTTATACTGAAAGTAAGAAATAAAACGACATATTGAAACAAACAAGAAGAATAGCATAAAGTATTGATAAAAAATGAAATAAATGGGGGAAAATAAAATGAAAAACGAAAAAATAAGAAATATAGCAATTATTGCACACGTAGACCATGGAAAAACAACTCTAGTAGATTGCTTATTAAAACAAAGTCACGTATTTAGAGATAATGAACAAGTAGCAGAAAGAGTTATGGATTCTAACGATTTGGAAAAAGAAAGAGGAATTACAATTCTTTCTAAAAACACTTCTGTTATGTATAATGATATAAAAATCAATATTGTAGATACACCAGGCCATGCTGACTTTGGTGGAGAAGTAGAACGTGTACTAAAAACAGTAGATGGCGTTCTTCTATTAGTTGATGCATTTGAAGGTCCAATGCCTCAAACAAGAGAGGTACTAAAAAAATCATTAGCCCTAAACTTAAAGCCAATTGTAGTTATAAATAAAATAGATAGACCAGGTTCAAATCCAGCAAAAGTAGTAGATCAAGTATTAGAATTATTTATCGAACTTAATGCAAACGATGATCAATTAGACTTCCCAGTAGTTTACGCTTCTGCAAAAAATGGAATTGCAAAAATGAGCCTAGATGAAGAAAGTGATAATGTAAATTGCATTTTCGACACAATTATTAAATACATTGATGCACCAAATTGTGAAATAGAAGGACCAGCGCAAATGCTAGTATCTAACATTGACTATGACGATTATTTAGGAAGAATTGCTGTAGGAAGAATTGAAAGAGGAAGCATTAAAGTAGGTATGCCAATTGCAATTTGTAAGCAAGATAAAAATGCACAAGGAAAAGTAGCAAAACTATTTGTATACCAAGGCTTAAAGAAAGTAGAAGTAGAAGAAGCAGTAGCAGGAGATATTGTTGCTTTATCTGGAATTGCAGACATCAACATTGGAGATACAATCTGCGATTTAAACAACCCTGAAAAAATACCATTTGTAGATATTGATGAACCAACAGTATCTATGACATTTAGCGTAAACAATGGACCATTTGCAGGAAAAGAAGGTCAGTTCATAACTTCACGTCATATTCGTGATAGATTATTTAAAGAACTAGAAAGAAATGTAAGTCTTCGTGTAAAAGAAACAGATTCTGCAGATAGTTTCGAAGTATGCGGAAGAGGGGAATTACATTTATCAGTTTTAATAGAAACTATGAGAAGAGAAGGCTTTGAATTAATAGTTTCTCGTCCAAAAGTTATTTTTAAAGAAATAGATGGCGTAAAATGTGAACCAATGGAAAGATTAGTAGTAAATGTACCAGATGATTCAATTGGAACAGTTATTGAAAAATTAGGAAGACGTAAAGGCGAAATGCTAAACATGGAACCTGCAGAATTAGGCCATACAAAAGTAGAATTTAAAATACCAGCACGTGGAATTATTGGTTATAGAACAGAATTCTTAACAGATACCAAAGGGGAAGGCACAATGAACTCTATTTTCGATTGCTATGAACCATATAAAGGAGAAATTCAAGCAAGAACAAGAGGAGTGCTAGTTGCATTTGAACAAGGAACTTCTGTTACTTATGGCTTATACAATGCACAAGAAAGAGGAGAACTTTTAATTGGAGCAGGTGTAGATGTATATGAAGGAATGATAGTAGGCATTAACTCAAGAAATGAAGACATTGCAATTAATGTATGTAAAGAAAAACACTTAACCAATACTAGAGCATCAGGTTCAGATGATGCACTTCGTTTAGTGCCACCACTTCAAATGTCTTTGGAAAAAGCAATTGAATTTATTGCAGAAGACGAACTAGTAGAAGTAACACCAAAAAATATTCGTTTAAGAAAGAAAATATTAGACACAAAAACAAGAGAAAGAGAAGCAAGAAGATAAAAGAAAACAAAAACCATTTGTGAAAAAGCAAGTGGTTTTTCCTGCTTAAACAAAAGGAGAAGAAAGACAGTGAATAAAGAAGAATTACAAAAAATAAAAGAAAAAGCCTTAAAAGAATATATACCTATCATAATGGACGACACCTTAGAAGTAGTAGATAATATATTAAAAGAATTAAAACCTAAAAAAATACTAGAAATTGGAACAGCAGTAGGCTATTCTGCTATGTGCTTTTCAAAATATTTAGAAGAAGGCGGAAAAATAGACACTATTGAACGTGATGAAGAAAGAGTAAAAGAAGCAAAAGAAAATATAGAAAAAGTAGGAGTATCAGACAAAATAAACATCTTAGAAGGAGATGCAGTAGAAATTTTGCCTACACTAAATGAAAAATATGATATGATATTTATAGATGCAGCAAAAGGAAAATACCCTTTTTTCTTGCAACAAGCACTAAGAATGTTAAATAAAAATGGTGTAATCTTAGCAGATAACATTTTATATAAAGGATATGTTATGAGTGATTATAACAAACACAAACAACGTACAGCCGTAAGAAACTTGCGAGAATATATAGCAGAAGTAACAAACAATCCTAACTTAGAAACAGAAATTTTAGAAGTAGGAGATGGCCTTGCAATTTCCAAATTTATATTATAGTTTTTATAAAATATAAAAGGAGAAAAAAATGAATTTTAAACAAATAAGAGAATTAGCTATTAATTTATATAAACAAGAAAAAACAGAAGAAGAAATTAATAAACTATGCGGAGTTCCTCTTACAAAAGAAATGATATCAAGCTGGATACAAGAAGATGAAGAAATGCAAAGAGGAAAAAAATTAGCTAAGTTGTTTAAAAAGATGCAACAATTAAAGAAGTCAGAAATGACAGCAAAAAATAGAGAAACATTAATTCAAGAAACACAACAAATTGCATTTGAAATACTAAAAATAGAGGAAAATAATGAAATCGCATTAAATGAATTAGTAAGGTGTTTTTCATTGCAAAAACAATATGATTTAGGCAGAGTGTATGGGAATAAAATATTAAATAATAATCCTAAAAACATTTTTGCTTTATACAATATGGCAAAATTAGAAATGATTGCGCAAAATTATGAAAAGGCAATGGAATATAATGCACAATTATTAAAAATTGAACCACAAAATATGCAAGGAAATACTCAAAAAAGTGTTATTGAAGAAAGAAGAAAACAGGCACAACTAGAAGAACAAGAAAGAAAAAGACAAAAAGAAATAGAAGAAAAGGAAAAACAAAAACAAGTAGAAATAGAACAAAGAGTAAAACAACTAGAAAAATCAGAAAATCAAGTTTTAGAGGAAATCAAACAAGAAAATGTAACAATTGAGGAAAAACAAGAAGAATTTGCAAATCAAGAAGAACGTTATACAAAAGAAAATAAAGAAGTTTATATGCAACAACTACAAACTATGTTTTATGAAGGTAAATTAAATAGCCAAAATATAGAAAGTGTAAAACAAGAATTATATCGTTATCCAAATCAAGTTGAAAGTGCTATTTTTATATCAGAATTATATTATTTAATTACAGAAAATGAAGAAAGAGGAATCGAAGAATTAGATATTTGCTTGGAAAATACAGAATCTTTACAACAAAAAGAGAAAAATCAATTACAAGAAAAAAGAGAAGACTTCTTAAATCGCATAAAAATCAAAGAGCAAATGGAAGAAAATCAAATTAAGGCAAAAGAGCAAGAAAAAGAAACCAAAAATAAGCAAAGACAATATATGACAGAAATTACAACAAGATTAAATGAAGGAACAATTCAAAAAGAAGAAGTAGAGGGAATTGTAGCAAATTTAGAGAAATGTTTGGATAGAAATAAAGCAGTCTTCCTTATTATTAAGATTCAAGAAGCAGTATTTGGAAAAGCAAAAGCACTTAAAGCGATTCAAAAATACTCTAGAATAAACAATATAACAGAACAAGAAAGAGAAGTCATTGTAAAAATGGTAGCAAGCATTAAACAAGAAAATAGAAGCACCAAAGATTATACGGAAAAATTAAGTAATAGAACTAAAATTAGAAAAAAAAGAGAAGCGTATAAAAAACAAATATCTACTAAAAAAATTAAAGACTTCATAATAGATGGAATGAGCGTAAAAGAAGTATTTGAAAAAATGAGTAATGAAAACTTTGCATCTTTAAAATCAATTGCAAAAATAAGAAGCAGTATGTTGCAAAAGAATGAATTATTAAGAGCAAAACAGCAAGAAGATATACGTTTAGCAGAAGAATTTTTAAGAGAAAACTATTCTATTAAACAAGTATATGAGTTATTTGATTACAATATAGGAAAAAATGAATTGATAGCATTACGAAAAAATATAAAAGAAAGAGAAGCAAAATAAAAAGCTATTTATAGCATAGAAATCTTAGTTCCGTTTTTTTATACATTTAGGTAACGTATGCAAGATAAAATAGTATCAACAATAAAAATAGTACAAACTCCATATAATAAAAACATCTTAACTTTATATGGAATTTTAGATAGTACTAAATTTACTTTTTTCTTAAAAAATGGGTATAGATGACCTACAAAAATAATAGCAATAATTCCCCAAGCAAGAGAATAAAAAATACTAATTCTACCATTTAAATTGAAAAAGTCATTGGTGTAATCCCACCAATAAGAATGAAATAGTACTTCTAATACATAACTTGCCAAATATTCAAAAACGGAAAATATAACAGCAGAATAGACAAAAAGTTTAAGAGATTGGTTTCTATATTTACCTAAAAAAACAATTAAAATTAATGCGCTATATCCATAAATAGGGCATAAAGGGCCATATAGAAAACCACGCTTAGTAAAGTGACCTAATACAATGAAACCATAAATAGTTTCCATACACCAACCTAAAAAAGCAAATAAGAAAAAGTATAAAATATAGGTTTGTGTTTTGGTTAATTTCTTAGCTTTCTTTTTATCTATTGGCATTTAAATTCTCCTTTCAACTTTCTCATATTGTATCAAAAAGAATGATAATTGTAAAGGTAGATATTAATTATATTATTAATTAAAGAAAAAAATCTAAAACAAGTAAGAAGGGATAAATAAAATATGAAAAAACCAGAATTACTAGCTCCAGCAGGTTCATTTAAAAAAGCAAAAATTGCATTTCTATACGGAGCAGATGCTGTTTATGCAGGAACTTCAAGCTTATCTTTAAGAACAAGAGCAGAAATGCAAGATAGCGATTTAGCAAACACCATTAAATATGCGCATTCTATCAATAAAAAAGTATATACAGCTATAAACATTTATGCATGGGACGAAACTTATGAAGAAATCAAAAAACAAGCAAAAATGTTAAATGAATTAAAAGTAGATGGCATCATTGTAGCAGATGGTGGTGTAGTAGAAATCATCAAAGAATATGCTCCAGATGTGGAAATTCATATTAGTACACAAGCAAATACGGTAAGCTACCATGCAGCTAATTTCTGGTATAAAAATGGAGCAAAAAGAGTCATTTTAGGAAGAGAAATGAATAAAGAGCAAATAAAAGAAATGATTAAAAATAAGCCAAAAGATTTAGAAATTGAAATGTTTATTCATGGTGCAATTTGCTTTGGCTATTCTGGAAGATGCTTCTTAAGTGACTTTTTAGCAGGAAGAAGTGCAAATTTAGGAGATTGTGCACAAAGTTGCAGATGGGCTTACAACGTTTATGTAGAAGAAGCAAATAAGCCAGGAAATTTAATGCCAGTAGAATATGACGAAAAGGGAACTTACATTTTTTCTTCTAAAGATATGTGCTTAATAAAAGAAATTCCAGAAATTGTGGAAATGGGAGTAGATAGCTTAAAAATAGAAGGAAGGCTAAAGACAGAATATTATTTAGCATCTGTAGTAAATGCCTACCGCAATGCCATAGACGATTATTGCAAAGATCCTAAAAACTACGATTACACGAAATATTTAGTAGAATTAGAAAAAACAAAAACAAGAGGCTTAACAACCTTCTATTTCAACGATAGAAATAATAAAGACTTCCAAGAATATGAAGGAAAACAATATAATCCAGAATATGAATTTGGTGGCAAAGTAGTAGAAGAGCAAGAAGATAAAGTAGTAGTAGAAATAAAAAATAAATTACAAGTAGGAGATAAATTAGAACTAATTGTGCCACACCAAATAGAAACAATTTCCTTTACAATAGATGCTTTGTGGGATATTGATACACAAGAACCAATAGAATATATTAACCCAGGAAAAGCGGAGCAAAAAGTACTTATGAAATTGCCAGTAAAAGTAGAAAGAGACTGGATTTTAAGAAGAAAAAAATAGTAGGAGAAAATTACATTATTTGTGTTCCTAAAAATGCAATTTATTATTATGAAGAATAATAGTAAAAAGGAAATACTTTATCACAAAAGTGGTAGAGTATTTCCTTTTTTAGTTATATTTTTTAAAGATAGTTATTTAATTTATATTACTATAGACAGCAGTTCTGTCATCTTTCTAATACAAAGGCAAGTGAGAAACCAATCATAAAAAGAAGCAAAGAAACAAGCGAAAAAGAAGAAGGAAGAAGCACAAAAATACTACCAAGCACAAAACCAATAATAGCATAATAGGTTTGCACAGAATAATGAGTTAGTAAAAAACGAATGACGAGTAAAAAGAAAATAGAGCCACAAAAAATACCAAGTCCCATTGGAACTAAAACAGGCAAATAAAAGCTAGCTACTGCTTGTAAATAAATAGAATAAGTGCCAAGGCATAATAAAATAACTGTACTACTAACGCCGGGAATAATAATACCGCAAGACATAGCAAAACCAGAAAAAAATAAAAATGAAAAATGAGTATTATTAGGCGTTAAAACAACATTCATTCTTCTTTCAAATAAAAACAAAAGTAAGCCAATTGCAAAGCTAATGAAAGTATAAAACAAAAAAGAAAGGCGGAATTTTTTCTTTTTACTAACTTCTTTAAATAAAGCAGGAACACTGCCTAAAATAAGTCCTAAAAATAACAATTTACATTCTGCTTGATATGAAATAAAAAAATAGTGAAGTAGATTACCAAATAAGAAAAAACCAATAGCAACACCTATAACAATAGGAAGTAAAAAGATTGCATTTTTCTTAAAATCGTGAAAAATGCCTAAAACGCTATTGACTAATTTTTCATAAATACCAAAAATAACACAAAGAACACCACTACTAATTCCGTGGCAAAATAGCGCCAGCACCAATTAAAATTCCTTTTCCAACGGAGCATAGAAAATTCATATTGAAATTCCTCCTTATAGCTTTATATAAATAATATAAAAATGGCAAAATTCTACTAATAACTTATAATGTTACACTTAAAAATATGCTATAAATAAGGCACATATACGTTAAAATCAAAGAAAAATGTTGTATCTTCCTAACCAATATGGTAAAATAAAAACATAGAGTAAGGTTAAATTGTAGCAATTAATGTTTCTAAAAGAAAGCCTTGGTAATAGAGGAAAGTAAAAAAGGAATGAAGAAAAAATGGAAGAACTAACCTTAGAAGAAAAAATAGGACAACTATTTATGGTAGGACTAGAAGAAAAAAAAGAAGCACAAATATCAAAATTAATTAAAGAAAATAAAATAGGTGGGGTTGTATTATATAAAAAGAATTACCACACCTATCAAGAAATGTTACAACTAATTAATAACTTAAAGAAAATGAACAAAAATAACAAAGTTCCTCTAATGATTAGCATTGACCAAGAAGGAGGACGAGTAAATCGTATGCCTCCTGAAATAGCTAACTTAAAAAGTGCTGCAAAAATTGCTAGTACAAAAAATGAAGAAATTTTACAAGAAAGTGGAGAAATTTTAGGAGCTATGTTAAAGCAAAGTGGAATTTCTATGAATTATGCACCTGTATTAGATATATGCAGATTTGAAGAAAAACACGCAATTGGAGACCGTGCTTATGCAAAAACAAAAGAAGAAGTATCAAAATATGCACTTATAGTTATGAAAGAAATGCAAAAGCAAGGAATTATTCCGGTTGTAAAGCATTTTCCAGGACATGGACTTACTAAAAAAGATTCTCACTTTCAAATTCCTAAAATAACAGCTAAAATAGAACAACTAGAACAAGAAGATATGCTTCCTTTTGAAAAAGCAATTCAAGAAGGAGCAGAGGCAGTAATGGTAGGGCATCTTATCTTAAAAGATGTAGATAAAAAATACCCAGCATCTCTATCTAAAAAAGTAATACAAAAATACTTAATAGAAAAATATCAATATAAAGGCTTAATTATTACAGATGACTTAAAAATGCTGGCAATTCAGCTACATTATAATCTAAAAAGGTCAGTATATAAGGCTATAGAAGCGGGAAACGATATTGTTATGGTTGGGCTTTCGTATAATAAAATAAAGAGAATGATAAAATATATTGTGAAAGAAGTAAAAAAAGGAAAAATTAGTATAGATAGAATTAATACAAGTGTAGAAAAAATATTGAAAATGAAAGAAAAATATAAAATAACAGATGAATTAGCAAAAGGAATGAACATAGAGCAAATGAATGGAAGAATAACAAAACTAAACGAACAAATAAGAAAATAGAGCATAATAATAAAAATAATAAAGGCTATCAACTATTGAATAACCAATAAACAATTAAATAAAAATTAAAATAAATGTGAAAAAATATTAAACATAGTCAGGCACTTTTTGTTTTTTAAAACATATAATTTGGTATGTAAAAAAGAAACGGAGGTGCCTATCATTTGCTTAGCCTTAGTCTATCAGGATTTTTTGCTTTTCTTTCTTCAGCAATTTTTTTAGTGGGCTATATTTCTAATAATCAATTATTCCCAGAGCCACTATCCGCAGAAGAAGAGAAGATGTATTTACAAAGGTTAAAAGAAAAAGATGAGGAAGCAAGGAACATTTTAATCGAAAGGAATTTAAGATTAGTGGCACACGTATGTAAAAAATATGCTTCTTGTAAGGTGGAACAAGATGATTTAATTTCTATTGGAACCATTGGCTTAATAAAAGGAATTAATAGCTTTGAACCAACCAAAAATGTAAAGCTTTCTACGTATGTGTCAAGATGTATTGATAATGAAATATTAATGCACTTAAGAGCAACGAAAAAAATTAGTGCAGAAGTTTCTTTAGAAGACCCAATAGGAAAAGATAAAGACGACAATACCGTAACTTTGCAAGATGTATTAGAAAACAATGAAAAGAATATTGAAGATGAAGTAGACTTAAAAATGAAAATGAAAAAATTATATGAAAAAATGAAATGCGTATTGAAAGATAGAGAAAAACTTATATTAGAATTACGCTTTGGTTTAGATGGAAAAAAGCCAAAAACACAAAATCAAATAGCAAAAATGATGGGAATTTCGCGCTCTTATGTGTCAAGAATTGAGACTAAAGCCATTGGAAAATTAGCAAAAGAAATGAAAGAATAAAAATATTTAATATGTAACAAAACAAAAAGAAAATAAAAAAAATAGCAACATTTTCTTGCTATTTTCTTAAAGTTAGTGTATTATATTATAAGTAATATTTATGCTTAAAAATGGAAGAAATAAGAAATATTAGAAAGGAGCATTATAAATGAAAAAAATAGGCATACTATTAGCAATAATGCTTTGCATTGTTTCGGGTAGTACTGTACTAGCAACCAATGTAAAAACAACGCAGAATAATAATCAAGTGCAAACACATAGCGAAACAGTTAATCAATTAGTCGAAATGAAAGATAATGAAAAGAAAACACTAGAAGATTATATTGCATCGTATGGCTCAGAAACCTACGGGTTTACGGCATACATATTAAATAAAGTACAAATATGTAGTATACCACTTTGTTTTGTAGGAATTGCCATTAGTGCAATTTATCAATACGTATTAGGAATTCGTAAATTAGATACAAGAGATAAAGGCTTTGCTATAATGATATCTATTATCACTATATTTATCATAGCGCAAGTATTACCATTAATATTTGCAATTGTAGTTAAAGGTTGGAGGGGGTAACAAATGAAAGTTTTATTTGCAGTCAATAATGAAGCTGTTTCAGAATCTATTGTAAAAAAATATCAACAAATGTATAAGGAAATTATTTTAAGTAAAAATGTATATTATTTTAATGCTATTTTAAAAGAAATACAAAAAGATAAATCTTATGATTGTATTGTTATTAATGAAGATTTAGAGCCATTTACAAATAACAATTATGAAGCAATTGATAATTTCATTTTTGAAAAATTAGATAGTATTTCAGATGAAGCAGTTTCGCCTGCAGGAGAAGATATACCAATTATTTTAATTGCCACAGAAAGGCGTACAAAAACAGACAATTTATTAATAAAATTATTTGGAATTGGTGTATACAGCGCATTATTAGGACAAGATAGAAGTATTGAAGAAGTTTGTAAGCTAATTCATAAACCACGTTCTAAAAAAGAAGCAAAAATTTATTATAACATAGACTCTAACGATGTAGAATATAAGCCAGAAACTGAAACAGATGTTAGTGAAACAGAAATTCAAAATATTTTGGCACATTATAAACGTTTAGGAAGAAATGAAGATAGATATGCAGAAAGCTTTGATAGTATTGCTTCTCAATATACAGATGCACAATTAAAGGTTATTATAAAATTTTTACCATTAAATGTAAAAGCAGTATTAGAGGAAAGTAGTCCAAAATACCAACAATTAATGGCTTTTGGTGCAGGAAATAGAGGCAAATCAAGTCAAACTCAATCAAAAAATAAAACAAAAATGAAAAACAATACAGACAAAGCAATTAGCAATTCAGGTATTAAAGTAGAATCTATTCCAAGTGGAGAAAAGAAAATAACAAAACCTGTAATAATTCCACCAGTTGCTCAAGTAAAAAGAGTAGAAAAAGTAGAAACTGTAAATAATGCACAAAATATTATAAACCAAAATGAAGAAGAAATTCCACAAATAGAAGAAATACAAGAGACCCCAAAGAGAAGAGGAAGACCAAAAAAAGTACAAGCACAGCCACAAGAAACAACAATGGAAGAACCAGCAAAGAAAAGAAGAGGTAGACCAAAAAAGAGTGAAGAAAACGATTTATCAAATTTTGGCGAAGATTCAATATTACCAGGCTTTGAAGAAGAACCAGAGGAAAATATGTTACCAAGCTTTGAAGAACAATCAGAAGAAAACATGTTACCAGGCTTTGAAGAACAATCAGAAGAAAATATGTTACCAGGTTTTGATACGGTAGAAGATGATAATACATTACCAGGTTTTGAAAATTTTGATGAGCAAGAATCATCAGTTTTGCCAGGATTCGATTCAACAGAAGATATGCAAAATTCTTATACAAACACACAAACACAATATAATCCAAATGAAGATGTGCAAGACCTTCAATCAATTTATGGAACAAATTCAACAATGAATTTTGAAAATGCTATAACTGGAAACAACAAAATAGTAGCATTTGTAGGAACTACAAAAAATGGAACATCTTTCTTAGTAAACAACATAGCAGAACTTATGTCACAACAAGGAATAAAAACAGCAATTTTAGATTTAACCAAAAATAGAAATTCTTACTACATTTATACAAAAAATGACGAAGAATTAAGACAACTTGCATTTTCTTGTATAGAAAAATTAACACAAGGAGTAGCACAAGGAATAAAAGTAAATAACAATTTAGATGTATACACTTCTTTACCTGGAGAAAATACATCTACAGAAAATTATCGAACAATATTGCAAACATTAACAAGAAATTACTCACTTATTTTATTAGATTGCGATTTCTCTACTCAATATGAATATTTAGTCCAAGCACAAGAAATTTATTTAGTACAAAATATGGACGTATTAACAATTCAACCATTAACAGCTTATTTAAGAGATTTAAAAGCAAAAGGTGCTTTAGAACAAAGCAAATTAAGAGTAGTAATTAATCAATATACAAGAGTAAGAGGTGTAACAGAAAAAGCAATCATTGGAGGAATGGCATTTTATAATGACCCTGCAATGTCTTTTATGACAGAATTATTTAATAGGGAAACAATACCTTATTGCACTATACCATTTGATAGTCAAGTATATGCAAAATATTTAGAAGGATTAATAAACTGTAATATTTCTATGCAAGGTTATTCAAAAGAATTTAATCAAGCATTGAAAAAATTAGGAAGTATGGTATACCCTCTAATTGAAAGTGGAAAAAACAATAAAAAACAAAAATATCAAAATCCAAAATACGGTAAATACGAAACCAACGTTTTTTCAAACAGTACTAATTCTACTTTAGATAAAATGAGAAGAAATAATTAGAAATAGAGATGGAGGTATAAGCCTTGATTATAGCAATTATTATACTATTAGTAATCATTATTGTGTTCCTAATGCTATACAATATGTCAGTACACAAAAAAATAGATACATTTAGCAATTTAAATCAAAAAATCGTTAGTTTAAATGTATTACAAGAATTCATGGATACAATTAGTGAAGAAAAAACAGCAGATGAAAAAATAGAAAAAATAAACAGTATTTTAATTGAAAAATATGATATTAAATATTCTACAATTGTAGTATATAATGGTGCAGAGTATACCATTAAAGCTACAAATGTAGATGAAAAACACTGGGATACTCTTAAAAATTTGCATACAGAGCAAATTTTTAAGGATAGTATCGAAACAGCAACTCCAAAATATATCACTGTAGATAAAGAAGGGGAAAGACTTCCTTATCAAAAAATGGAATTTGGAAGAGCTAAGTCAGCTATGTTTTTCCCTCTATATATTGATAATATCTATATTGGTTACTGGATTATTGAAAGTGGAAAACCACACGACTTTGACAACATTGATACAACTATATTAGAAGTTGTAAAAAATAATATTATTTCTGTAATTAGAACAATAGAAAAGCAAAATGTTATTGAAAATATTGTTAGAGATGATGAATTTACAGGTTTAAAATCAGAAGAATATTTATATGGTGAAGGAAAACGAAAAATTGATGAATATGATACTTCAGCAGTATGCATGTTTGAAATAACTAACATTGTAGACATCAATGAAACATTAGGAAGACACACAGGAAACCAAGTAATTGCAAAAATAAGTGACATAGTAAGAAAAAACATTGCATCAGAATATATTTTTGTAAGATATATGGGTCCTAAATTTGTAATTGTATTTTCTGGAATTGGCACAGAAGGAACCTCTAACTTTATAACAGAAATAAAAAATCAAATAGAAAAATTAAAAATAGAACAAGCAGAAGAAGACTTATTTGAAAATGAAAATGCAAAAACAGCAGAACCAAAAATTAATGTTGCTATTACTACTTACTATAAAGGAACTGCGTTAGAAGGAACAACTCATAAATTAGAAGATTACTTAGATTCTGCACCACAAGAGGAAAGCCAAATTAATTACATATAAGTTATCCAAAAAGGAGGTATCACAGAAATGACTAATGACGAAACCATGTTTTTTCAAAAACCAAAACAAGAAAAGGCGCAGACAAAAGAAATATTAAAAGAAGTATATGAAGCCTTAACAGAAAAAGGATATAACCCAATAAATCAAATAGTAGGTTATATTTTATCAGGAGATCCAACTTATATTACAAGCCACAAAGGTGCTAGAAATCTAATTCGTCAAATTGAAAGAGACGAGCTATTAGAAAAAATGGTGAAAAATTATATAGGAATGGAAGACTAAAAATTATTGCTAATACTATAAGTTCATTGTGCTAAGCAAGAAAGAAATGGAATAAAAAATGAGAAAATTAGGAATTGATTATGGAGATGCAAGAGTAGGAATTGCTATGACAGATGCCCTAAACATTACTGCCCAAGGAATAGAAACAATTCACCATCAAGGAAATGATAAAATAATCTTAAAAAGACTAGAAGAATTTTTAAATGAATATGAAATAGATACATTTGTAGTTGGAATGCCTATAAATATGAATGGTTCAAAAGCAGAAAGAGTAGAATTAACAGAAAAATTTATTCATAAGCTAAAATGTAGATTTCCAAAAATCAAAATAGAAACAATTGACGAAAGGCTTACTACAGTAGAAGCACATAAAACAATGAATTTCTTAAATATAGACAACAAAAAAAAGAAAAACATAGTAGATACAATATCTGCTGTATATATATTAGAAACTTATATGAAAAAAATAGAAAATAAGCAAGAATAAATATTGCATAAAAAAAGAAAATAGTATATGATAAACAAAAATAACAAATACTAAACGAAAAGAATATTAAAATTGTAGAAATACAATATAATATATAAATTTGAAAGGAGAAAATAAAAATGAATGAAGAAGATGACAATATACTTGTATTAAACGATGAAAATGGAGAAGAAGTTCCATTCGAATTCTTAGATTTAATTGAACTAGATGGAGAAGAATATGTTGTATTACTTCCAGTAGAAGAGGAAGATGAAGAAGAAGCAGGAGAAGTTGTTATTCTAAAAGTAGAAGACACAGAATCAGAAGATGAAGAATCTTATGTTAGTGTTGATGACGATGAAATTTTAAATAAAGTATTTGAAATATTCAAAGAAAAATTTAAAGATGAGTTTAACTTTATTGATGATGAAGAAGAATAAAAACAAAAGGCGGGGGTTGGAACTATTCCAACCCCATTTGTTTTGTAAGCTACTATGTATGATACAAATAAATATTATAATGAACGAAAGGAAAGAGAAAATATGAAAAATTTAAGTAGTTGGTTAATCACATTTTTTATTATTATGTTTTGGGGGTTTAGAGTATTAGTTGCTGTTATGGGGCAAATGGACGCAGAATTTATTTTTAAGCCAACAAATATTACAACAGAAATTATTCTATTATTTGTTGTACTAGCATTAATACCATTCATTTTTAAAAGAAAAATATTGGCAGGAATAATATATTTAGGAGTATATGGCTGGTATTTTGGCCCAAACTTGCTTTCAAACGTAATGGCAATAATAAATCAAGAAACATTAGGAGTAAATACATATCTACAAATGCTAATTGACTTAATTGCTATTACTTTAGGTGTAGTAGTTGTATTTGATATTTTATTTGATAGAGCAAGAATGAAAAATCCAATAGATAAAGAAACAGATTGGTTTTATAAAAACAAAGACTATGACAGAAAATTAGATGAGAGAGCTGATAAAAATAATTATAGAACATTATAAAAAAGGAGAAAAAATATGTCTAAGTTATTAACAAAAACTATATTACCAGAAGATGAAGGAAATAATGCAAGTTGTCTATTAGAAAACAAATTTTATATAAAAGACTATCAAAGAGGGTATAGATGGGAGTCAAAACAAGTTCAAGACCTTTTAAATGATATAAATAATTTTGATGACGAAAATCACAAACTTAAATATTGCTTGCAACCATTAATAGTAAAGCCTATAGAAGAAATAGAAAGTTCAAGAAGCTTAAGTAAAATACTAAATATAAATTATAATAATGAAATAATAAATGAAAATTCTCAAAATTGGGAACTAATAGATGGACAACAAAGATTAACTACAATTTGGCTTATCTTAAATTGTTGTAATTCAACATATAGTAATCCAGATTATAGTATTTATTATGAAACAGAAAGAAATGTTGATAAATATTATTTAGGTGAAGCTAAGAAAACAATTGAAAACTGGTTTTCAAGCTTTGGAATAGATGAAAATAATAAAAAAGCAGATATAAAACAAAAAATAGAAAAATGTGTGCAATTCATTTGGTATGAAGTGCCAAATGAAACAGATTCAGAAGATATATTTCGAAAAATAAATAATGGAAAAATAGCACTAACGAACGCAGAATTATTTAAAGCGCAATTACTTAACACAAACAGTATTACATTTAATGAAATAATAGATAAAGAAAAATATGAAGAAGTTAAAAATTATATAGGGCAAATAGCTTTAGATTTTGGAAAAATAAATAATGAAAAAATAGCAGTAACAAATGCAGAATCATTGAAAGCACAATTATTTAACACAAACAGCATTACATATGATGAAGTAATAGATAAAGAAAAATATGAAGAAGTTAAAAAATATATAGAACAAATAGCATTTGAATGGGATAAAATAGAACAATCTTTAAATGACGATGATTTTTGGTATTTCATTTCAAATGAGAAAAAAGGAACAAGATCACAAATTGACTTTTTATTGGAGCTTAGAGCAAAACAATTAAAGAAAGAAAATCTAATAGATGAAAATATTTTAGAAAGAGATAATTTATTTTCATTTTTAGCTATTAATTCCTATTTAAGTAAAAATGATGGCAAAGACTTTTTTAAAAAACAAAAAGAATTATGGGAAGAAATAGTGCAAATTCATGATACATTAAAAACTTGGTATAATGATAACGAACTTTATCATTATATTGGTTTTTTAATTGCAACTGCGGAAAATGGTAAATATATAGAAGATTTAACATCTGAGATAAAAGGACTAAAGAAATCAGAAATAAAAGAAACAATACTAAAAGATGTAAAAAAAGTGTTTGAAAAAGTAAACTTAGATGAGCTAGATTATACAAGAGATAGAAAGAAAATAAAAAATGTTTTACTATTTTTTAATGTGTTTACTATGATTCAAAGCAAAACAGAGAGTAAATTTTCTTTTAAACAATATAAAACAAATTCATGGGACATAGAACATATTCATGCAAGAGCAACAGAACAAGAAGTGCGAAAGCTAAAAAATAAAGAAAAAATGATTAGCCTATTAGAAGATTTAAAAAATCAATTTTTACAAATTGGATATGATGCACAAATAGAAGAAATAGATAAATTTATTGCTGAAAACTTAAAAAACAAAAAAGATAAAGAAATAGATGGAAAAGCCTTTTTTGATTTTTTCATAAAACAGACAGATGTTTGTGGAAATTTTGACGAAAATAATCTTGGCAATTTAACTCTATTAGATTATCAAACAAATAGATCTTATCACAATGCGTTATTCCCAATAAAAAGAAAAATAATTATAGAAAGAGATAAAGGAGAAGTCTTTATTCCAGTATGCACAAAAAATGTGTTTTTAAAAATGTACTCAAAAAATGTAGCAAATTATATGAAATGGTCAAATGAAGATTCAGAAGATTATTTTAATGCAATAAAAGAAACGCTAGAGGAGGAAGCAAAACTATGGAAATAGGAATTAAAACGACGTTTTGGAAATTAATGAATGATACAAGCTATAAAATGATTAAAATACCAAATATTCAAAGAGATTATGTTCAAGGAAGAACTACAGAGCAAGTAGAGCATACAAGAAAAACTTTACTTTTAGATATAGCAGAAGCGTTAAGAAACAATCAAAAAACAATAGACCTTAACTTCATTTATGGAAAAGTAGATTCAGAATGCTTTATTCCTATTGATGGACAACAAAGATTAACTACTTTATTTTTAATTCATACTTTTGCTTTTGCAAAAGAAAAACAATATTCTGATAATTTAAAAATATTACAAGAAAAATTCACCTATGAAACCAGAATAACAACTAAAAGATTTCTAGAAAAGCTTACTAAAAATCTACCTGCATATTTTGAAGAAAAGCAATATGATAACATTGAAGAATTTATTTTAGATGCAGATTGGTTTTCAAATACTTGGTTAGTAGACCCTTCTGTTAAATCTTGTTTAGTAGTATTAAAAGAAATTGAAGAAATTTTTGGAGATATTGAAGATTTTTCATTAAAACTAATTAGTGATGATTGTCCTATTGTTTTCATGTCGTTATTTATTGAAAATATGGGGAAAGAAAATGATTTATACATAAAAATGAACTCTAGAGGTAAAGCATTAACTGATTTTGAAGCATTTAAATCTGAATTCTTTAAATATATTGATAATAATGATGCTAGTAAATGGCCAAAGTTTAAGCAAAAAATAGACAACGAATGGACTAATATGATTTGGAATTCAATTGAAGAACCATATACATACAGTGACACATTATTTCTTAACTTAATTAGAGCTATTATATATAATAGGGCTATACCAAATAAAGATAACTATGATGAAAAATTAATAGATAATATTAACAAAAATATATTTTTTATTTATGATAATTATGAAGTATTTTTAAAAGACACTATAGATGATATATATAAAACTTTTCAATTTTTAGAATATATGCAAAATAATTATAAGGAAAAATATGATGAAATTACAAGTAGACTTTTTGATAAATTAAAGATTCATGATGATTTAGAAATAAAAGATAGAGTTATCTTATTTGCAATTACTAAATATGCCGTAACAATTGAAAACTGGGATATAGATAGTTTTTCTAGTTGGTATAGAATAATAAATAATCTAATTAATAATACTCCAATAGATGCAGAAAATAGATTTATAGATGCATGTAAAAGCATAAATTCAATGAGTAATAAATTATTAATGGATAGTAACACTTATTTTGCACAAGAATTAGATAGCAAAGATATTAAATTTTTTGCTGATTTACAAGTAAAAGAAGAAATATATAAATGTAAATTAATAAAAAAAGATGCAAGATGGAAAGAAAGAATTGTAGAGGCTGAAAATCATGACTACTTTGAAGGTCAGATAGCCTTTGCATTAAAATTAATAGGAGCAGATATAGATAACTATAATACAATTGAACATTTAAAATTAGAAGAATTTAATGATACATGGAATCTAATTACGAGATTTTATAATGAAATATATAACCAAAATAAAGATAACTTATTTAAAAGAGCTCTTTTAATTTTTGGAAATTATGCAATATGGGCCAATTCTAGTAAAACCTTCTTTTTTGAAGGAGGAAACAGATATTTTGACTTTAGAGATTTACTTAGAGAAAATAAATCATTTAATATTTTTCAAAAATTCTTTGAATATATAAAAGAAGCATTAAAACAGAAGCAAAATATTACTGAAATTTTAGAAGAACTGATAGAAAATTATGATGATAAAACAGATACATTTAGATATTATTTAATAAAGGTTCCAGAGCTATTTGAGAGTATGAAGGAAAATCGTTATAAGGAAATAGAAGAAAATAATAAAAAGAAAATTATTTTATATAAAAAATATAAATTAAATGCAGGATATGCAGAATTTTATAGTTTTGTATTGAAAAATTTGTTAAAAGATAGAGCAAGTTATAAATTTGGCTATGGATATCTAGATAATCCTGATTCTATTGCATATATAGATAAAATAGATGGAAAAGATTGCTATATAGAATATGATGAAAAATTTAGAGATAAAGAAGGAAATGTATTGAGAACTAGTAATGGTTCAGAGGTAGTAACAGTTGACGATGCTTTAGAATATGTAAGAGAAAACTTTAACTAATATGAATGAAAAAGATTATATTTGTATTTCTGACATAGCAAAAGCAAATATAATTCAAATTTTAAATCCGTCGAATTCGACGGATTTAGAAAAATGTTCAAATCTAAACATTTTAGAAAATGTGAATAATAATTTAATTAAAATATCAATTGAAACTATAAAAAAATCAAAAGCATTAAGTGAATTAGAAAAAATGAAATAAAGTTAATTCAGTTAGGAAGTGATAAAATGACTAAAAAAGACAGTAATAGAAATAATCAGGAAGAATTTTCTAAAATGTCGATTAACTGGTATCCCCGGTCATATGGCAAAAACAAAGAAACAAATTATAGAAGACTTAAAGCTAATTGACGTTGTAATCGAAATATTAGATGCTAGAATTCCAAGAGCAAGTCAAAATAAAGATTTGCAAGAATTATTTAAAAACAAGAAAAGAATTATTTTATTAAATAAAAGCGATTTAGCAGAAGAAGCAATAAGCAAGAAATGGCTAGAATTTTACAAAAAACAAGATATACCTGCAATTTCAACAAACTTAAATAATTCAAATGAAATATCAAAAGTGTTGCAAGAAGTACAAAAAATAGCACAAGAAGAAAAACAAGCAATGGCAGAAAAAGGTCGTGTAGGAAAAGCCATTCGCGTTATGGTAGTAGGAATTCCAAATGTAGGCAAATCTTCTTTTATAAATAGAATTACAAAAAAAACAGTAGCAATGGTAGGAAATAAGCCAGGAGTTACTAAACAAAAACAATGGGTAAAAATAAAAGAAAATATTGAATTGCTAGACACTCCAGGTATGTTATGGCCAAAATTAGAGCCACAAGAAATAGCACTTCACTTAGCTTTTGTAGGAACAATAAAAGACGACAATTTAGAAAAAGTAGAAGTTGCGTATTATCTATTAAAATATTTATTAGAAAATAAAAGAAAAAATATAATAGATAGATATAATTTAGATGAAGAAGAAATAGAAAACATATTAAATAATACAAATCAACCAGAAAACGAGAATATTTTAGAAATATTTAATATAATTGGAAGAAAAAGAGGTGCCCTTGTTACAGGTGGACAAGTAGACGAAGAAAAGGTAGCAAGCTTATTGCTAGAAGAATTCCGAAGCGGAAAATTAGGAAGAATTACATTAGAAAAACCATAAAATACTTAGAAATAAGAAAGGTAAAAAGCAAAGTGGAAGAAATAATAGAAAGAAAAAAGAAAATAGAAGAAGTAAAACTTATGCCACCATTAGTTTGGGCGTATATAGGAGATTGTGTATATGAACTATTCATTCGTATGCAACTCGTAAACACAACAAAATTAAATCCACACAAATTACATATAGAAGCAATAAAATATGTAAAGGCAAAGGCACAAGCAGAAACATTAGCAAAAATTTATGACGAACTAACAGACGAAGAAAAAGACATTGTAAGAAGAGGAAGAAATGCGCAAAACCATCACTTGCCAAAAAATGCAGATGCAACAGACTATATGTATGCTACTGCATTTGAAGCCTTAATAGGTTATCTATATTTAACTAAGCAAGACACAAGACTAAAAGAAGTTTTAAAAAAAGTAATTTGAAAATTTTAAGATAGTGTATCAAATTTTAAAAAATTTGCAAATATAAGGTAAATGTAGTATAATTGTAATATAAGGGGGTAATTTTATGGGATTATTTAATAAATTTAAAAAAGAAAAAAATGAAAATATACAAGAAAAACAAACATTACCTTATCAGTTATCTTCTAGTATAACAGCAGATGGCAAGCTTCAACTAGATTTTTATGATGCAAGAGCAGATTTTAAACAATTCTACGATACAACAAGATTAATTTTAAATAGACAAGTACAAGTCAATAATACAATATTAACAGAAGCTCTTATTTCATACTATTCAGAAAATGATGCAGTAATATTAAATAATGATGGTCAAGAATTTGGTCGTAAAGTACAATATAAAAAAATTTTAATGGATATAGATACCAATTTGCTACAAAGAGATAGTAACTATTGTGATTATGTTATGAAGGCCCTATTAAACGAAAAAAGAGTAAATGAATATTTAGAAAGAGGATTACAAGAAAATTCTGAACAACCTTGTGGAAACTATGTAGGAGGAGTCAAAACAAAAGATAACGGATATAAAAAGGTATTTGACCCAGTGGTAGGAAAAATGATTCACGAATCGCTAGAAATGAAACAAAAACGAGAAAAAAATAGAGCAAAACAAGAGCAAATAAAACAAGAAGGTATAGATAGAAGAAAAGCTGAAATAGAAAGATTACAACAAGAAATTGAAGATATGGAAAAATAGAAGTAGCAATATTTTTTATAGTGTAAATAAAGTGATTTAGTTTGAAATTTTAATTTTAGAAAATTAAAAATAAGATTAAAATCACTTTATTATTTTCAATATAGATTATGAAAGCGACTATTATCTTAAAATAAAAAATATTATGAAAAGAGTAATAAAATAATATAAAAATAAAATAGTAATAAATCATAAAAAGTAGAGCAAGGGCAATTGACAGAAATAAAAAAACGTGCTATTATAAGAAAGTATAAAAAATAATAAGGCCCCTTGGTCAAGCGGTTAAGACGCAGCCCTCTCAAGGCTGAATCATGGGTTCGATTCCCGTAGGGGTCACCAAATAATATTATTATAATATAATAAAAAAGTAAAACGTAAAATTCAATAAAAAACAAAACTTAAAATTCAATGAAAAAGCAAAGTAAGTAAGGAAGCAATATAGTAAAAGAGAGAAAGGCAAAATGTGCTGAAAGCCAATCCTATATTCGTTACTGAAATTTCACTTTTGAGAACTATTTTTGAAATTATAAAAATAATTAAAAGTAGAAAATAGCGTATCCTCTGCGTTAAAGAGAAATGAGGCTAATACAAAAAGGTATTAGTAAAATTAGGTGGTACCACGAAAATAAAGGCAGTTCGTCCTATAAAATAGGATAGAATTGCTTTTTTGATGATTGGAGGAAATATAATATTGTGCAATGCATAATTATACCAATTGCAGAAATGATACCAGTTATCGTATTTGAAGAAAACTATAATAAGCAGTGTAATGGAAAAAATATTATAAAAGTAAAAAATTGGAATGAAGTTTATCAATTTATTGAACAAATGAAAAGTATGAAACTGGATTATGAAAGATAAAAATAATTTTATAATAAAGAAAAGAAGGATAAAAATAACAATTTTATAATAAAGAAAAGAAGGATAAAAATAATAATTTTATAATAAAAAAGAAAGGAAAGGAAACTATGAAAGAACAAATTGAGCAAATAAGACAAAATGCTATGAAAGAAATGGAAAATGTGCAAGATGAAAAAGAGCTAAATGACATCAGAGTAAAATACTTAGGAAAAAAGGGAGAATTAACAGCTCTATTAAGAGGAATGGGAGCTTTATCAGCAGAAGAAAGACCAATTATAGGAAGCTTAGTAAACCAAGTTCGAGATGAACTAGAAAAGAAAATTACAGAAAAAGAAGAAGCATATAAACAAGAAGAACTAAAAAGAAAACTAGAAACTGAAAAAATAGATATAACACTTCCATCTACCAAAGTAAAAAGAGGAAGTAAACACCCACTAAATAGAATAATAGAAGAAGTAGAAGACTTATTCGTATCCATGGGCTATGACGTAGTAGATGGACCAGAATTAGAAACAGACGAATATTGCTTTGAAAGGTTAAACTTGCCACAAGGGCACCCAGCAAGAGATATGCAAGACAGTTTCTATGTAACGCCAGAGTACTTATTAAGAACTCAAACCTCTGCTGTGCAAGCAAGAGTTATGATGGCAAATGAAGAAAAGTCACCAATTCGAGTAATATGTCCAGGAAAAGTATATAGAAGAGATGATGATGCAACACACTCACATCAATTTGCGCAAGTAGAAGGATTAGTAATAGATAAGAATATTTCATTGGCAGATTTAAAAGGAACCTTGGAAATATTCATGAAAAAAATGTTAGGAGAAAACACAGAACTAAGATTTAGACCAAGCTATTTTCCATTTACAGAGCCATCATATGAGGTAGATGTTACTTGCTTCAAATGCCAAGGAAAAGGTTGCAACTTGTGTAAGCAAACAGGTTGGATAGAACTATTAGGTTCTGGAATCGTTCACCCAAATGTATTAAAAATGAACGGATATGATCCAGAAAAATATACAGGCTTTGCCTTTGGAACAGGCTTAGACCGTCTAGCAATGTTCAAATATGGTATTACCGACATTCGTCTATTATACCAAAATGACGTAAGATTCCTAAATGAATTCGATCGAATGGATTAAAAGTACCAAAAGGGACAGAGGTACCATTGGGGACGTTTCCTAAAGGTACATAAAGGAAAAATTTAATAGTAAAAGTTACCAAAAGGGACAGATATACCAAAAAGAAACGTCCCTAATGGTACCTAGAAAGGAAAATGATATGAAATTAAGTACAAATTTTGTTAAAGACTATGTAGATATTGATGTAGATTTAAAAACTTTAGCAGAAGATATGACAAATGTCGGAAATGAATATGATTCTGCAGAAAAGTTGATTAATGCTACTAATTTAGTAATAGGTGAAGTTCTAGAGTGTGATATGCACCCAGATTCTGACCATTTACACGTTTGCAAAGTAAATGTAGGAAGTGAAGTTCTTCAAATTGTTTGCGGTGCACCAAATGTAAGAAAAGGGCTAAAAGTTATTGTGGCATTACCAGGTGCTACTTTGCCAGGTGATGTTACTATTAAGAAAGGAAATATTAGAGGGGTAGAATCAAACGGTATGCTTTGCTCTATTGCAGAACTTGGGTTAGAGAGCAAATTTTTAAAGCCAGAAGATAAAGAGGGAATTCACGAATTGCCACAAGAAGCAAAAGTAGGAGAAGACCCAATTAAGTTCATGGAAATGGACGATGGTGTTATTGATTTTGAATTAACTGCAAATCGTGGAGATTTGCTAAGCATTTTAGGAATGGCACATGAAATTGCAGCAATTTACGACAAACCGGTAAAAGATATTGATTTAAGCCATAACGAAACTAAGGAAGATATTAACAATTCTTTTAAAGTGGTAAGAAATACAGAAAATTGTTCTATTTTCTTAGCCAAAAAGGTAGAAAATGTAGAAATTCACGAAAGTCCAACTTTCATAAAAAATAGACTTATTGCTTCCGGCATTAGACCAATTAACAATGTAGTTGATATTAGTAACTATGTTATGCTAGAAACTGGTCAACCCCTTCATTACTACGATGCAGACACCTTAAAAGGAATGTTAGAAGTAAGAATGGCAAAGGAAAATGAAAAATTGACGACTTTGGATAATGTTGAAAGAACCTTATCAACAGAAGATATTGTCATTTCAGACGGCGAAAAAGCCATTGGACTTGCAGGTGTTATGGGTGGATTAGAAACTGAAATTACTGAAAACACCAAAAACATTATCATTGAAGCTGCTATTTTCGAACCTGTTAAGATTAGAAAAACTTCAAAAACTATTTTAAGAAGTGAA
This sequence comes from uncultured Clostridia bacterium, assembly GCA_947599825.1. Taxonomy (GTDB): domain Bacteria; phylum Bacillota; class Clostridia; order TANB77; family CAG-508; genus UMGS1663. Next base: position 15,663 of record CANQFS010000005.1, on the reverse strand, counting down.
GCAAGTACAAGATTTGAAAAAGGTTTAGACCCAAATAGAACATACATGGCAATTGAAAGGTCTTGCAATTTACTAGAAAAATATGCAGGAGCAAGCATTGTAGGTGGATTAGTACAAGAAGATTCTACTTCAAAAGAAGACACTAAAATTGACATTACTTTTGAAAAAATCAATTTAGTACTTGGAACTATCGTTCCAAAAGAAGCGGTATTAGATGTATTTAGAAGATTAGGCTTTACTTATGAAGTAAAGCAAGATACTATCACTGTATCAGTTCCAAAAAGAAGAATAGATATTTCAATTAAAGAAGATTTAATTGAAGAAGTTGGTCGTATTTATGGGGTTAACAATATTGAAGGAAAATTATTAGAGTTGCCAGCAAGAGCAGGAAATTATGACAAACAAACAAGAAACATTAGAAATAAAATGGTCGATTTAGGCTTGAATGAAACATTATCTTATATTTTAGTAAATGATAAAGAAGCAAAAGACTTTACCAAAGATGATACTGAAATTATTAAACTATTAGACCCTATGACAGAAGAAAGAAATACCCTAAGACATTCTATTATTCCATCTTTATTTAAAGTTTATGAATATAACAAAGCTCGTAATAATAAAGATGTTTCTATTTTTGAAATTGCAAAAACTTTCTATAAAGATAAAGAAGAATATGGCGAAGAAAAGAAAATTGCATGTTTAATGACGGGAGACTTTTACTTAGGAGTAGATAACAAAAAAACAGTTGATTTCTATGTAATAAAAGGAATTGTAGAAGAACTATTAGACTACTTAGGCTATGCAAATCGTTATAGTTTTGTTGTAAATGATACAATTCCAGATGCTTTCCACCCAGGTCAATCTGCTGCTATATCAGTAAATAATGATGTAGTAGGCTATGTAGGAAGAGTGCACCCTGAAAAGTGTAAGCAACCTGTTTACGTCATGGAAATTAACCTAGAAAAACTACTAAGCAAAAAAGTAGGAAAAATGAAATATAAAGAAATTTCAAAATATCCAAGCGTAAAGAAAGACTTAGCTGTAGTAGCAAATAAAAATGTAACAGCAGGAGAAATTGCAACATACATTAAGAAAGCAGCAGGCTCTCTTCTAAATTCAACCACTGTATTTGATGTTTATACAGGAGCAGGACTAGAAGAAAACCAAAGAAGTATTGCATATTCTCTAGAATTTTCTGCAAATGATAGAACTTTAACAGATGAAGAAATTAACCAAATTCTAGAAAAAATTATAGCAAACTTAGAAAAACAAGGAATGACAATTAGAAAATAAATAATACGAAGGAACCAAACAAAAAAATCTCTCATATGATATGTTATAGGAGGCATATTTATGGGAGATTTTATAGCAAATACCATTCTTTGGACGCTCGCCTTATATGGCTTATTTGAAATAATCAAAACGATTATCAATATTTTTACATATACAAATTTACAATCAGATGGCATTTATGTCATTGTTGCAGTAAAAAATCAGGAAAATAAAATAGAAGGCTTTTTACGTTCGTTTCTTTTCCACATTATTTATGGAAAAGAAGAAAGCATTAAAAATATTATTGTCACAGACTTAGATTCTAACGATAGAACAGTAGAAATTTTAAATAATATGCAAAAAGAATATGAAAATTTGAAAGTAACAAATTGGAGAGAATGTAAAGAAGTAATAGAAAGTATCAAAAATGCTTGACATAATCAGTGAAATATACTATAATGCAAATAGTTTTTTTAGTAGCAACGTTTTATTATCATTATAATAAAAGGAGGATATGACATGAAGAAGGAGTACAAAGTGATAACGGGTAGAAGTGGCTTGGCATTTGCTGCGGAAGTAGAACTGACAGAAAAAGTAAATGATTCGTTGTCAAATGGATGGGAATTACAAGGAGGAGTATCTACAATGTATGATAATTCTTTGAACGGATATTATTTTTTCCAAGCAGTAGTAAGAGAAGTAAAAGAATAGCAAAAAGGTTACTCTAAAATTGAAAAAGAAAGGTTGAAATCACCTTTCTTTTTTGATAGAATAAAACAAACAAAAAGAGAAAAGAGGATTTTTTCATTGGAAATTACAGGCGAAGTAAAAGACATTATTTATCAAAATGAAATAAATAGTTACACAGTAGCAGAATTTGAAACCGAAGAAGGAGAAATCACAATTGTTGGTTATCTTCCTTTTATTAGTAGTGGAGATACCTTAAAACTAACCGGAAAAATCGTAACTCACCAAGATTATGGAGAGCAATTTAAAGTAGAAACCTTTGAAAAAATGATGCCAAAAAGTTTAGACTCTTTAGAGCGCTATCTTGCAAATGGCACCATTAAAGGCGTAGGACCAGCCACAGCTAAGAAAATTGTTTCAACTTTTGGCGAAGAAACAATTCATGTCTTAAAACTAGAACCTGAGCGCTTAATGCAAATAAAAGGAATTACCAAAGAAAAAGCAACCATCATTTCAGAAACTTTTATTGAAAACTGGGAACTATGGCAAATTGTTGGCTACCTAGAAAAGTTTGGAATTGGCGTGCAAAATGCAAAAAATGTTTACAAAAAACTAGGCACAAATGCTATTGAAGAAATAGAAGCAAATCCATATCTTTTAATAGATGTGGCAAACAATGTAGATTTTAGAAAAATAGATAAAATGGCAATGGAAATTGGAATTTCCTATAACTATGAAAAAAGAATAAAAAGTGGCATTAAATATGCTATGATAAATACTACCATAAATGGTCATTGCAAAGTGCAAAAAGATAACTTATTTACCTTTTGCAAAGAACTACTTGGCGTATCACAAGAAGAACTAGAAGAAAATATGGTAGATTTAAAACTAAATAATGAAATTGTAGAAGAAAACGATTGGATATATTTAACGCCTTTTTACCAAGCGGAAAAAAATATTGCAGAGAAAATTCATATTTTGCAAGAATCTTCTAATGTAAAATATATAGAAAATATTCAAAAAGAATTAAAGAAAATGGAAAAGAATTCTTCTATTGAATTATCTGAAAAGCAATTAGAAGCAGTTTTTGCTATAAATGAAAATAATGTATGCATTATTACAGGTGGTCCGGGTACAGGAAAAACCACCATTATAAAAACTATTATTGATTTATACGAAGTACATGGAAAAAAGGTTGTTCTTTGCGCACCAACAGGTAGAGCGGCAAAACGTATGACAGAAACTACGGGTAAAGAGGCAAAAACTTTGCACCGTCTATTAGAAATTGGAAAAATTGAAGAAGATAATAAACTAGATAGCATTAATCAAGAAATTGCTCCACTTGATGCTGATGTAGTTATTGTAGATGAGATGTCTATGGTAGATGTATTTTTAATGAATCATCTAGTAAAAGCATTATATCAAGGAACAAAATTAGTATTGGTAGGAGATGTAGACCAACTTCCATCAGTAGGCCCTGGCAGTATTTTAAAAGATTTCATTAACTCTGAAACAATTGCAACAATTGTCTTAAATAAAATTTTTAGACAAGCTGCCAAAAGTAAAATTATTTTGAATTCTCATAGAGTAAACCAAGGGGAAAAATTTTTAACCAAGGAAGATATAGAAGAACAAGAACTACAAGAAGACTTCTTCTTTATTCCAGAAACAAGTCAAGAAAAAATGCTAATGCAAGTTATTTCTTTGTGTAACGGAAGGCTTAAAAAATATGGAGATTATGATTTCTTTAAAAATATTCAAGTAATAACACCAACCAAAAAAGGAATGCTTGGCACTAAAGAATTAAATAAAACCTTGCAAAAATATTTAAATCCTGAAAGTGAAAGTGTGCTAGAAAAACAAATAGGCGACACTATTTTCCGCGAGCAAGATAGAGTAATGCAAATTAAAAACAATTATGATATGTTCTGGGAAAAAGAAGAGTCTGCTTATGAAACAGGAACTGGTGTGTTCAATGGAGAATTAGGAACTATTGAAAAAATAGATGATGAAGAAAAACTAATGAAAATTCGCTTTGATGATGATAAAGTAGCATGGTATGCCTTTTCAGATTTAGACCAAATAGAACATGCATATGCTATTACTGTTCATAAGGCGCAACGGAAGTGAATTTGACGTAGTTATTATGTGCATTCCGCCATCTTCTCCAATGCTACTAACTAGAAATTTATTATATACGGGTATGACAAGAGCAAAGAAAATGTTAATTATTATAGGAAATAGCAATGTTATTGATTTTATGATTTCAAATGCAGATACAAAGAAAAGAAATACAGGGTTAGAAGAAAAATTAAAAATTTTATAGTTATTTCTTTTATTTCTGTTTATAATTAATTAAATTTATGCAATGACGAATGCGACTGGAATGGGTTTTACTAATTCTTAAAATAAAAAAATGAGGGTGCGCGCTTGCTGTCGGAGAGGCTCATTTTCTTTATTTTTAGAATTTGTTGAAACATGAAAGGAAGCCGAGGAATGAAATAAATTTAATTAATTACAAACAGAAATCTAAAAATTCAATAAATTTTAAAAATCATATTGACTTATTAGTTTAATTATACCATTATGATTATAACAAATTTTTAAGGAAAGGAGGAAACCATTATGGAAGAAGCAACTTTAAAAGAAATATTAAATGTAGTATTAGATGTAAAACAAGAATTAAAAGAATTCAAGCAAGAAACGAACCAAAAATTTGAAAAAATGGACCAACAATTTGAAGAAATGAAACAAGAAATGAACCAAATAAATGAACGAGTTACAACATTAGAAGAAGGACAAAAAACAATGCAAAAACAAATAGACGAAATATTAAGAGAACAAGCAGACACAAGAGATATCGTAAAAATAATCGTAAATAAACTCGGAGAAATAGATAGAAAAATAAATGAACAAGCAAAGGACAGATGTATGTTCCACAAAACTTTAGTGGGGGCTAAAGGCTAAAACAAAAGAGAAAGGTTAAAAATACAATTCTAACCAGATTTGTACGTAAGAAAAAAATGAAAATAGAAATAAAAAATAAATAGGGGCTTGGAAAGGAATGAAAAATGAAATCATTACCAAAAGCCCTTATTTTTTTATGCAATAAATGTTATGATTTATATGAAATATTAAAAAATATTATCTTCCCACCATGTTGCCTAATTTGTGGAAAATGGAACACAAATATTTTATGCAAAGAGTGTGAAAAAGAAATATATGAAAAAACTATTTTTCAAATAGAAGAAAAAGATTCTAACTACTATTTTGAAAAACATATATACATATTCAAATATGAGGGAAAAATACGAGAACTCATTTTAGACTATAAATTCAAAGATAAATCATACCTATATAAAATATTTTCAGAAATTATAACAAAAAATAAAAAAATATGTGGAATTTTAAAAAAATATGATATAATAATTCCAGTTCCGATTCATGCAAAAAGAAAGAAACAAAGAGGCTATAACCAAAGTGAATTAATTGCTATGGAAATAGCAAAAACTGAGCAAAATTTAAAATATGAAAATAAAATTTTGAAAAAAGAAAAGCATACAGTACCACAAAGCTCCCTAAGTAAAGAGCAAAGAAAACAAAATGTGCAAAATGTATATAAATTGGTAAATCAAGAAAAAATAAGAAATAAAAAAATTATTTTATTTGATGATATTTACACTACAGGAAGTACGGCAAATGCTTGTGCAAAATTATTAAAAGAAAACGGAGCAAAACAAATTACAGTAGTAACCATTGCAAAAGATTAAAATGGCAAATTTAAAAATGTAAGTTAAGCCTAAAGAAGAAAGGAAAAATACATGGAAGATTTAGTAGAAAGTATCTTAGATTATATTAGAGCAGACTATACCGACTATGCCATTATGATAAATGGTGAATGGGGAAGCGGAAAAACTTACTTTTGGAATCATAAAGTACGTAATAAAATAGAAACAATGCAATTAAATGGAAAAAGGTATCGTACAATTTATATGTCTTTGTATGGTATATCCAACCTAGAAGAAATTAGCAAAAAAATCTTTATAGAAACTACACAACTAATGGATAAAAACCTTAAAAAATTTATGGACAGTAAAGACCAAACCACAATTCCAGAGTATGCAAAAACAGGTCTAGATATGGCAAACTTTTTTGGTGTTACTCAAAATGGGGACAAATTAGACTATTCAGAATTCTTCTCAACAGACGACAAAGTTCTATGTTTTGACGACTTAGAAAGAGCCAACGTAGATGTTATAGATATTCTGGGTTACATCAATAACTTCGTAGAACATGACCATATAAAAACTATCATTATTTGTAATGAAAAAGAATTATCTACCAAATTAAAAAGTAGTAATTTGGAAATGAAAACCTTTATTGCAACATATCTTTTAGACAAAGAAGGAGACTTAGTAAAGAAAACAGATAAGCCAATGGTAGAAAGAATTCAAGATACCATTGAATATGTTTTTGATAAAGCAAATGATTATGAAAGAATCAAAGAAAAATTAATAGGAGAAACCTTTGAATATGTGCCAGAATTCAATTATATTATCAATGGAATCTTAATGCGTTATGAAAAATATCCAGAACTAATTAGGTTCTTGAGAGAAAACACAAACCTTATTATTTCAACCTTCAATAAAAGTGGAACAAGAAACCTAAGAATTTTGAAGCATGCCTTAAATGACTTCAAAAAGATTTTTGATATGGTAAACAAATCATATCCAAACACAAACCATAGAGTAATGCAAACAATGCTTATATTTACAATAGCTATTTCATTTGAAATTAAAGCCGGAAAAGTTACAAAAGATAAATTTGTAAACATCAATAGCAACGAAGAATATAAAGCAATTCTAGTATCTTCAAGAGTATTTATGGATAATAGACAATTCTACATTAAAGAATTTGATAACAACTATTATTACAACTTCAAAGCAGAATATCGTTTCTTCAAATTTATAGAAATTTACATTCGTACTCGTATTTTTGATATGAGAGTTTTTAAAGAAAATATGGAAGTAATTATTAACACCATTGATACAGATAAGTTACCAGCCTACAAACGTTTACTAACTGAGGAATATTGGAAAATTACAGATGATCAATTTGGTGGTGTTATTGAAGAAATATTAGACGATGTAAAAAATGGAAGAATCACTCCAATTGAAATAGTAAAAATGTTTGCATACTTTAGTTACTTCATAAAAAGAAATCTAATAAATTATGACATTAAAGCTATAAAAAGCGTATTTATAAATGGAATCAATATAGCTTCTCTTACTGCTACTTATTGTGATAATGTAGAAGATGAATTAGATAGAATTTCTGTTGATGAAGTCGGTTCAGATATGGACGAAGTTGTGAAATATTTTAATGAAGTAAACGAAAAACTAAAAGACAAAATGTATATGGAAAAAGCAGAAGAAATATTTAAGTACATTCCAATGAAAATGGAACTATTTTATGATAAATTTGCTAAAGAATGTATGGACGTGCCAATATTTAAATATTATGATGTTTTCCAAATGTTTCAAAGAATTTCGTGTGCAAGCAACGAAGATATTGTAACAATTAAAGAAATGTTGGCATCTAGAGCAAGGAAATATACAACAGAAATAGAACCAGAAATAAAAAATATTAAAAAATTAAAACAAGTTATGGACGATTATATTGACGGAAAAGAGCCAACAATTAAAATTGTTATGTTAGAGGAATTTTCAAAGGAACTTGCTAATATCTTAGAGTTATACAAAACAGAAGAAAATCAATAAATTAGGAAAGATTTGGGACGCGTCCAAATCTTTCCTTTTTCCATTCTTTTTTATTTCAAGATTTTATTCGTAAAAAAATCAGTATAAAAACAATTTAAATAGGAAAAATAAAGGTAGGGTGAAAATAAATGCAAGAAATAGAAAAAATATTAAACACATGGAAAGAAAAAAATATTATAGTAAAACAAGAAGGTTTTATAGAAAGCAAATATAAAATAGAAAAACTAAGCTATAAAATAGAATATGAGGTTTTAAGTATATTTGGGAAAGAGGACGAATCTTACATAAAAATTAACTTGAATCAAGTCTATCAAATAGAAAAAGAAAAAAACGAAATAAAGCTATATTTGGATAATGATATTTGCATTAGTTTAAAATTACAACAATAAAAGATAGACATTAGCCTATCTCATATTCCTTTTTTATGTTCTAATTTTGCTTTATCTTGTTCGTCTAAATTGTCTAATCCAAATTCAAGTAAAGAAATAACAATTCGATTAAAAGATAAATTCTTCAAATTAGCAAGATTTTGAATATCATCTACTATATTTTCCGGTAACCTAAGTGTTTTACTAACGCCACTATGATTTTCTGGTATTTTTAATTTGTTCATAAATTTTTATTCCTTTCCGTGTTCCTTTTTAACACTGTATTTGAAGAAAAAATAGCATTTACTTCTGCAAGTATTTTATAATAAAAAGAAAACAAAATATGCACCGAAAAACACTTGCAAAATAAGTATAAACAAAATAACATAAAATTGCTTGCAATAAAAATTAAACGAATGGTAATATAAAAAAGAAAATAAAAAATAAAACTAAGGAGGAAATAGTTATGCAAAAAACAAAAGAATTAATTAAGCAAAGAAATAAAAAGAATAAAGGTATAACTTTAATTGCACTAGTAATTACAATAATAGTGTTAATAATTTTAGCGGGAATAAGTATTAATTTGGTACTAGGAGAAAACGGCTTATTTACAAAGGCACAAAAAGCAGCAAAAGATATGGATATAGCTAGCTTAAAAGAACAAATAGGAACAGAATTACTTAGCATGCAAATAGAAAATGAAGAAAATAATTTTGCAGTAGACGAAAGTGATGTAGAAAAAGTACTAAGTAAATATGGAAAAATTATAAGAAGTGAAGAAGGAAACATTATAGGATTAAAGCCAACAGGAAAAGACTATGAAATACCATTTAGTGAGATATGGCAAGGAGAAACCACCAATAGCTATAATGAAATAAAGAAAGTAAATACACCAAAACTAGCAGAAGGAATGATACCAATAAAATATAATGATAATGAAGGTAAATGGGAAATATGTAGCGAAGAAGATAGTAATTGGTATAATTATGATGAAAGCCACAAAGAATGGGCAAATGTAATGCTATCAGACGGAAAATATAAAGGAGAAACAGCGAAAATAGGGCAAAAAATAGAAGATACAGAATTAGGAAGTATGTTTGTATGGATACCAAGATATGCCTATAGCATAAATGAATATGGAGTAAAAAAAGACGGAGAAGGAGAAACACAAAATATAACAGATGTAACCTTTTTAGTAGGAACTACAAATAAAGATGAACAAGGAACAAAATATGCTTTAGACTATGATACTGGTGAAGTAGAAAAAGCAAAAGCAGAAGGACAAAAAGTATCAACACCAAAAATAGTACACCCAGCCTTTAACTTTGGAGGAAAAAACTTATCAGGAATATGGGTAGCAAAATTTGAGGCAAGCATGGAAGGACAAGGAAATACAAATACAACAACAGGAGATGACATTACAACAAAAAATATAAAAGTATTACCAAATGTACAAAGTTGGAGATGTATAAGAGTAGGAAATGCGTTTACAAATTGTCTTGAAATGAATGATAGTAGCAATATATATGGAATAACAAGCGCAGTAGATAGCCACTTAATGAAAAATAGTGAATGGGGAGCAGTAGCATACTTATCAGCATCACAATATGGAATAACACCAACAATAAATAATTTATATAAAATCGATTCTGGAAAATACAAAGCATATACAGGAGGAGAAAATTATAGTACTAATTTAAAGCAAAGTACAACAGGAAATATAACAGGAGTATATGACATGTGTGGAGGAGCATACGAATTCGTAGCGGCATATTATGATAATAAAAATGACAATATAGGAACAAACGGAACAACTACATATTTTGAAGAGAATGAATTAAAAGCAGAATATGAAAAATATTGGGATAAATATGAAGTAGACGAAGAAGAAAAAACAGCAACCTCATGGGAAAATAATAATCAGAAAATAAAAGAATTAGCAGAAGAAAGGTTAAAACTAATGAAAGATATAAAAGGAGTAGGAATGTATGATGTAAAAAATACATTTTCATTCTATGGTAAAATAGAAGGTTCATGGGCTTGGATGACAGATGTTACTACTAAAGGAAATGGAGTAGGAATATACAATAATGACATCACTCTCGTAGGTAATATCTCGCGCCCTTTCTTGCTTCGCGGTGGTTGTTGGGGCGATGGTCCTGATGCGGGTATATTCACTTCTGTCGGCGATTGGGGTAGTTTACTCAACAGCAGGCGGCTTCCGTCCAGTGCTAATTACGCTTTAATTGCTAGTTACGCTTTGAGTTGCACTTTAATTGCTAGTTGATACACAAAAAAACATAATATAATATGGTGTGTGAAATATAAAAAGCACACCATATTTTTTGTGTCAAAAATAAAAAGAGAAAATGTATCCTGAAAGGCAGTTAATTGCCATTTGAGATACATTTTTTAATGCGCAGAGTAATATTCTTTTAGTAGCAAAGTGGTGAATGTCTAAGATTATAAAAGAGAATGCCATAAAAATGCAAAAATCCGCTATAGCGGATTTTTTTAAATTGATAAAAATTTGTTTTTTTCGTATAATTTTTCCTTTTTTTGAAACAATAAAAATAAAAAAACAAAAGGAGGAAAATTATGAAAGCAACAGGAGTTGTACGTAGAATAGATGATTTAGGTAGAATTGTAATACCAAAAGAAATTAGAAAAACATTAAGAATAAAGGAAGGTGATCCTTTAGAAATATTTACAGATAGAGAAGGGCAAGTAATTTTAAAGAAATATTCTCCAATAGGAGAACTTTCAGAATTTGCAACAGAATATGCAGAAACATTAGCAAAAACAACAGGGCACATTGCTTGTATTACGGACAAAGACATGGTTATAGCTGTTTCTGGAGGCTCAAAAAAAGAATTTTTAGAGCAAAGCATTAGCAAAGACTTAGAAAAAATTATAGATGAAAAAGAAGTATATATTAGTAAAGAAAACAACGACAAATCTATTCCTATAACACAAAACGACAACAAAGAAAGAATTTCAAATGCACAAGTAGTATATCCAATTATTTCAGAAGGAGATGCTATAGGTAGCGTAATTCTAATTTCAAAAGATTCTAATACAAAAATGTCTGACATAGAAAAGAAAGTAGTACAATCTGCAGCAAGTTTCTTAGGTTCACAAATGGAATTATAAGGTTAGAAAAAAATAGTGAAATATTTTAAAAAATAAAATACAAACAAAAACCAAAACAAAAGGAAGCCAAAAGTAAAACAAAAGAAACTATAAATATGACAAAAATATTACAATATGACATTTTGTTTACAAAATAGCTAAAACTATTGATTTCTTTCTTTGAGTGTAGTATAAAAAAAGCAACAAGATAGTTAATTAGTACAAAGGAGGAAATATAGATGGACGAAAAAACAGTTAATAGCGCAGAACCAATGAATGTAGGTGGAGAAATGGGAAAAGAACTTCCAGCAAAAGTAAGCATTTGGTCAAAAGTAAAAAAATTCTTTTGCCAAGAAATTACAGTAGAACTAACACCAAAGCAAGAAAAAGTATTTCAAGAAGTTCACGATTTTTGGCATCAAGAAATTACATCAGAAGATGTAAAAAAAGTATTATTCCATGAAATAACATGGCAAAGTACAAAAGATTTTTGGCTTCAAAAAATAGATATTACTTTATAAAAAAAGAAAAGAAGAGAAAAACAAAAGAAGGAAAACGGTAAAAAGTTTTCCTTCTTTTATATAGTAAAAACAATAAAATTTTTACACAAAACAATTGAGAAAATAAAAACAGTATGATATACTTTGAAAGAACTTGGAAAAAATTGAAAAAGGAGAAAACAAAAGAAAGTGAAGGAGAAAACAAAAGAAAGTGAATTAGAAATAGAGCAAAAATTAAAATGGCTAAAACTAGATTTTAACCATATTCCAAGCATTTTTGAAGAAAAAGAAAAAATAAAATATAGAGCATTAAAAGGGTATGATAACACAAATTATAAAATATATCATTTTGTAGATATTAAAGACATTAGCATATATTTAACAGATACAACTAGGCTAGAAACTGCAGAAGAAAAATATCAGTCAGCGAAGCCTTTAATGCAATACTTAGAACCAGAAAATGAAGAACTATTAGAAAATCATATCACATTCTTAAAAATGCTAAAAGAATTAGATATTAGCAAAATAGAAGAAATAGAAAAAGAGCAACAAGCATTTCAAAAGCAAATACCTTTTGAAGCAAAGTATAAAAATAATTTTATTTGGGAAATTTATTATTCAGAAGTAGAAAATAAATATTTTATGATGTTTCCAACAAAAGAAGCACAAACTGAAAGCTTATTTTATCTTATAAAAAAGCAAATCGAATTGCAAAACCTTCAAAAAACAGAAACGATTTATGTTCCAATCAATAACACAGATTATCTAAGCAATATTCTAAAAAAATCAGAAATTGCAGATTTAGAAAATTATTTATGGTATTTTACAGGAGATTGGCCAGTAACATATGAAATACAAGAAAAAGACGGTACAAATAATTTACAAATTGTAGGCAAAGTGCCGGTGTATGAAAAAGTAAAAAGTAGTTACAAAATACAATTTCATACAAAAGAAGAAGCACAAAAGGAATTTAAACTAATCAAAGCCTTATTTATTATCAAATCTCATACAGAGGAAGAATATCCATTCCAAGTAGGAATAAATGAAGAAGCAGGCTTAAACTTTTATTTCAACCATCATCAAATAACGTATGAAAAATTAGCAGACTTCATAAAAAATGAAGTAGAAAAGAAAAAGAAAAAAATACAAGAAATAATTAATCAAAATACTGTTCAAAAAGAAAAATTATTCTTATTAAATGAGACCGTGAAAAAGCAAAACATAGAATATATTGAAAAAGAAAAACAAATTGCTACTTTCTTAGAATATAAAAGAACTTTTTTTGGAAGAGTAAGTTACTTCTTTAAATCTCGTAAAAAGAAAAAGCAAGAAGAAAAGCAAGAAGTAGAAAAGGTAGAAGAAAAAGAAATAAAAACAGAAAAAATAGAACTAGAAGAAAAGGAATTCTATACAGTAGAAGATTTGTTAAAAGTATGCACCATATTAGAAAAGCAAGAGCAAGAAGTAAAAAATGAAGAGATGGACATTAAAGCATTAGAAAACAAAAAAGAAAACTTGGAAAGAAAAATCAAAAATGCAACTTTATATATAAATGAAATAGAAAGCCATAAAAAAAGCATTTTTGACTTTTGGAAATTTACCAATAAAGATGAAGTTTCTATGCTAACAGAAGGAGAAAATAAAGAAGAAACAAAAGAAAATCATAAAATTAGAAAAGTATTTTCTTTTGAGCAAGACATTGAAGAAGTAGGTAAGAAAATAGATAGAAGGCAAAGACAACTTTTCTTAAATAAAGAATGTGATGCTATTTTTGCTATTTATCAAGACATAGAAGCATTCAATATAGACAGAAAAGAAAAGAAACTAAAAAAAGATGAAAACTATATAGAAAAAAGCTTAAAACAGAAACAAGAGCAATATGAAAAAGATTTTGAAACTTTGCAAGCAAAAGATTATGATATTTTTGGTAGTGTAGTAGAAGATAAAACTAAAATAAAAGTATTAAATAACCAAAAGCATAGAGAAATAGAAAAAGATGCATACAAAGTGCTAGACATACATCTAAACACAACAGCAGAAGAATATCAAGATAATATACATCATTACCAAACTATTTTAAAAGAAACTTATGGCAAAATGATAGCACCTTATGATATATCAGTTTATCAAATTAGCAAAGAACCAGTAGAAGAAAACAAATGGGTTATTTTTGATATGGACGCTAAGAAAACAATTGAAAAATGGAATAAAAAAGAAGACACCATCATTTTAAATCGTATCAATATCAAAGAAAATATGCCAGTAATATTCTATAGTAATATAATGTTCTATGGAAATGAAAATCAAACATTACCAGAGGGTATGGACCTTTCTACAGAAGTTCTAATAGATTTAAGTCAATATGAAATGAAACTGGTAGGAAGAAAAGACTTTAAAATGAATTTTGAAATAGATGAAATTCATCATGAAATAAAAACAATAGAGGTATATGAGTACGACATCAATGAAAAATAATAAATGTATATGATGAGTGCGACATCAAGATAAAATGATAGAAGTATATAAGTATGATAGTGAGAAAAGGAGTAAGCATGATAAAAAGAGTCATTACCGTTGTATTAGACGGATTTGGTGTAGGGGAGCTTCCTGATAGTGCAAAATATGGAGATGAAGGAAGCAATACCTTAGCAGGTATTTATAATCATACCAAATTAAATTTACCAAACCTAAAAAAATTAGGCTTATATAATATTGAAGGAATAGAACTAGAAGAAAAAATAGAAAAGGCAGTAGGAAGCTATGGAAAGGCAATAGAGCAATCTGTTGGAAAAAATAGTCCTGTAGGGCATTGGGAAATCTGTGGCTATGTAACAAACCCAGGTTTTCAAACTTATCCAAATGCTTTTCCAAAAAAATTAATTGAAGAATTCAAAAAAGAAGCAAATTTAGAAGGAATTTTATGCAATGAGGTTGGCTCTGGAACAGAAATTTTAAAACGTTTTGGGGAAGAACATATAAAAACAGGTTATCCTATTGTTTATACTTCAGCAGATAGCGTATTTCAAATTGCTGCTCATGAAGATGTAATTCCAGTAGAAAGGCTATATGAAATTTGCAAAATTGCAAGAAAAATAGTAGATAAGCCAGAATATAATATAGGAACTGTTATAGCAAGACCATTTGTAGGAACAAATGCAGAAAACTTTACAAGAACTTATAACCGCAAAGACTTTGAATCAAATACCTTTGGAAAAACCATATTAGACGTTTTAAAAGAAAATAATAAAGAAGTAATTGCAATTGGAAAAATAGGAGACTTATTTTCAGGAAGAGGCATTACAAAGGAAATTCACACACAAGGAAATGAAGATGGAATAGAGAAAACAATAGAACAAATAAAGCAAGATACGGAAGGTTTCATTTTTACTAATTTAGTAGATTTTGACATGCTATATGGACATCGCAATAATATAGAAGGCTATGCAAAAGCCCTAGAATATTTGGACAGCAAGCTTCCTATTATAATGGAAAATATGAAGGAAACCGATGTACTTATTCTAACAGCAGACCATGGAAACGATCCATCTACACCAAGCACAGACCACTCAAGAGAATATATTCCTATTTTGATATACGGAAAACAAATAAAAGAAAATGTGAACATTGGAAC
Organism: uncultured Clostridia bacterium; assembly: GCA_947599825.1. Taxonomy (GTDB): domain Bacteria; phylum Bacillota; class Clostridia; order TANB77; family CAG-508; genus UMGS1663. Next base: position 293 of record CANQFS010000005.1, on the reverse strand, counting down.
AAGAGCAACTTATGCAGATATTGGGCAAACTATTTTAGATATGCTTGGTATGCCACCTTTAGATACAGGAGCAAGTTTTAAAAAAGAAATTATAAAATAGAAAGAATATACTGAGATTTTAATTTACTCAGTATATTTTTTGTGATTTAAAAAGATGATTTTATGGATTATTTTACTTATAGTTAATCAGTATAATAAATAGCATTTTAATTTTTTTCGTTAGTATAAACTTTTTGTAGGAATTATAAAAAAGGAAAAATATTGAAATATATAGGCTTTCAATATGATTTGAT